>NZ_JASCAQ010000037.1:0-85622 GCF_029967685.1 Erwinia sp. V90_4
TAGGGTCTATGTAGGGACGAGGCATGCCCGACCTCTGCACGTAATATGTAGGGTCTATGTAGGGACGAGGCATGCCCGACCTCTGCACGTAATATGTAGGGTCGAGGCATGCCTCGACCTTAATCCATCCGAGCGCCATAAAGATCCCCCCGCGATTGCCGATAAAACACAGCAGTAGCTATCCAACTGGGGAAAGGTATGTTCAAGAGTATGAAAGTGGTAACCAGCCTGGTGCTGGTTTTGGTTTTGTTTGGTTCTTTACAGTTGATTTCGGGCGGGCTGTTTTTCCAGTCTCTGAAAGGAGATAAGGAAAACTTCGCGCTGACTCAGCAGATTCGCCTGGAGCAGGCCAATCTTACCGCCGCATGGATAGCACTGGTTCAGACACGTAATACGCTTAACCGCGCCGGGATCCGCTATCAGCTGGATGCCAGCAATAACGGCAGCGGCGCCACGATCCCGGAACTGGTTGCGCTGGCGAAAAGCCAGCTGACCACCGCAGAAACGCAGTTTGCTGAGTACACCAAAGAGTTACCGCCGGATGTCGTGGCACTGCCGCACGTTCAGGCCGTGAGCGAGCACTATAAAATCCTGCATGACGCGCTGGTTGAGCTGAGCGACATGCTGGCCAAAGGTGACTTCAAAGGGTTTGTCGACCAGCCTACTACCGGTTTCCAGAACGGTTTTGAAGCGGCCTATGACAACTGGCTGAAAAATACCGATGCCCTGCTGTCGGCGGGTGCCGAGCAGAACGAGCGCGCTTATCACCAGGCTATCTGGGTGCTGCTGATTATTCTGCTGGTCTCCGTCGCCACCATCGCGCTGGTGTGGAGCGGTATCCACCACATTCTGCTGCGTCCGCTGAAACAGAGCATCGAGCATATCCGCTGTATCGCCAGCGGCGACCTGACGCAGAGTATTGAGGTGACAGGGCGCAACGAGATGGCGCAGCTGGCCTCCAGCCTGCATCACATGCAGCAGGAGCTGGTAAAAACCGTTAGCGACGTGCGCGATGGTTCCGATGCCATCTTTACCGGCGCCAGCGAAATCGCCGCCGGCAACAACGACCTCTCTGCGCGTACCGAAGAGCAGGCCGCCTCGCTGGAGCAGACCGCTGCCAGCATGGAGCAGCTGACCGCGACGGTGAAGCAGAACGCCGAGAACGCCCGCCAGGCGTCACAGCTGGCGTTGAGCGCCTCTGAAACCGCACAGAAGGGCGGCAAAGTGGTGGATGGCGTGGTGAAAACCATGAACGACATCGCCGGCAGTTCGAAGAAAATTGCCGATATCACCAGCGTCATCGACGGCATCGCCTTCCAGACCAACATTCTGGCCCTCAATGCCGCGGTAGAAGCGGCGCGTGCCGGGGAGCAGGGGCGTGGCTTTGCCGTGGTGGCGGGCGAAGTGCGTAACCTCGCCCAGCGCAGCGCGCAGGCGGCGAAGGAGATCAAAGGGCTGATTGAAGACTCGGTATCTCGCGTCAATACCGGCTCGGTGCTGGTGGAGAGCGCCGGAGAGACAATGACCGATATCGTCAATGCGGTGACCCGCGTCACCGACATCATGGGCGAAATCGCCTCTGCCTCTGACGAGCAGAGCAAGGGCATCGACCAGGTCGGCACCGCCGTCACCGAGATGGACCGCGTTACGCAGCAGAACGCCTCGCTGGTGGAAGAGTCCGCTTCGGCGGCGGCCTCGCTCGAAGATCAGGCCAGCCGACTGACTCAGGCGGTCGCCGTGTTCCGAATTCGTAAAGAAAATGTCATCGCGGCCGTTAATAACAACAGGGGCAACGTTTCCCCGGTGCTGGCAGCACCCGCGGCGGCGCGTAAAGCGTTACCGGCAGCCAGTTCAGACGAGCATTGGGAAACATTTTAATACGTCACAATAAGGTCGGTCGGCCGAAATAGCCGGTCTGCCAGTTAACGGGGCGACTGAAAAAGAGGGTCGACCCCTACAGTAGGGGCGGAGCGCTGTTGTGGTCCGCCCACGCAGAAACGTTGGGTTGAAGTTGGCAGGATGGCTACATGAAGAAAACGACGTTGTTAGCTCCACCGGAAACCGCAACGCTGCTGTCACAGATGGTGCAGCGTCTGCCGTTATCCGATACGCACTTTAAGCGTATCAGTCAGTTGATTTATCAGCGAGCTGGCATCGTCCTCGCCGACCACAAGCGGGAGATGGTTTATAACCGCCTTGTGCGCCGGTTACGTACGTTAAATATCGACGATTTTGGTCGCTATATGGCGCTACTGGAAACTGACCCGAACAGCGCGGAGTGGCAGGCATTTATCAATGCCCTGACCACCAACCTGACGGCCTTTTTCCGCGAGGCGCACCACTTTCCTATCCTGGCGGAGCACGCGAAGCGTCGCCCCGGCAGTTACAACGTCTGGTGTGCGGCGGCCTCCACCGGTGAGGAGCCTTACTCCATCGCCATGACGCTGGCCGAAACGCTGGGCACCGGTCCGGGTAAATTCCAGATCCATGCCACGGATATCGACACTCAGGTGCTGGAGAAGGCGCAGTCCGGCGTCTACCGCCAGGAAGAGCTGCGCACGCTGTCACCGCAGCAGATGCAGCGCTTCTTCCTGCGCGGCACCGGCCCGCATGAGGGCATGGTGCGCGCGCGTCCGGAGCTGGCAAATATGGTGAGCTTTGCCCAGCTTAACCTGCTGGCTAACGACTGGGCGCTCTCCGGCCCATTTGATGTGATTTTTTGCCGTAACGTGATGATCTACTTTGATAAAGAGACGCAGGAGAAAATTTTACGGCGTTTTGTTCCGTTACTGAAACCAGGCGGCCTGCTGTTTGCCGGACACTCAGAAAACTTCAGCCAGATCAGTAAAGAGTTCTATCTGCGTGGCCAGACGGTCTATGGACTGACTAAGGAAAGATAATGAGTAAAATCAGAGTGTTGTGCGTTGATGATTCTGCCCTGATGCGTCAGCTGATGACCGAGATTATCAACAGCCATGCCGATATGGAGATGGTGGCATCCGCGCCGGACCCGTTAGTGGCGCGGGATTTAATCAAGCAGTTCAACCCGGATGTGTTAACGCTGGATGTTGAAATGCCGCGAATGGATGGCCTCGATTTTCTTGAAAAACTGATGCGCCTGCGTCCGATGCCGGTGGTGATGGTCTCCTCCCTGACCGGGAAAGGCTCTGAGATCACGCTGCGCGCGCTGGAGCTGGGGGCGGTGGATTTTGTCACCAAACCGTCGCTGGGGATCCGCGAAGGGATGCTGGCCTACAGCCAGATGATTGCCGATAAGGTGCGTGCCGCTTCCCGCGCACGTCTGCACACCCGTGGCCCAACGCCCGCGCCGGTGATGCTGAAAGCGGGTCCGCTGCTGAGTAGTGAAAAGCTGATTGCGATTGGCGCGTCGACCGGCGGTACCGAGGCGATCCGCCACGTGCTGCAGCCGTTACCGGCCACCAGCCCGGCGCTGCTGATCACCCAGCATATGCCGCCAGGCTTCACCCGCTCGTTTGCCGAACGTCTGAACAAGCTGTGTCAGATCACGGTGAAAGAGGCGGAAGATGGCGAACGTATTCTGCCCGGCCATGCCTATATTGCCCCGGGCGCGATGCACCTGGAGCTGGCGCGCAGTGGCGCAAACTACCAGGTCAAACTGAATGAAGGCCCGCCGGTGAATCGTCACAAGCCGTCGGTCGATGTGCTGTTTAACTCAGTGGCGCAGTACGCCGGTCGGAATGCCGTTGGCGTGATCCTGACCGGAATGGGTAACGATGGGGCTGCCGGGCTGCTGGCGATGAATAAAGCCGGTGCCTGGACCATCGCCCAGAACGAAGCGAGCTGTGTGGTATTTGGTATGCCGCGAGAGGCAATCGCCCTCGGGGGAGCCAGTGAAGTGGTGGATCTTCACCAAATCAGTCAGCACATGCTGGCAAAAATTAGCGCCGGACAGGCGTTGCGTATCTAACAACGCGGTCCTCGCGAGCGACAAAAAACGGGAGTAAGTATGGTCGATAAAAATATGCGGTTTCTGGTGGTAGACGACTTCAACACGATGCGTCGTATCGTCCGTAACCTGTTAAAAGAGCTGGGTTTCAACAACGTTGAAGAAGCAGAAGACGGCGTTGATGCGCTGAATAAGCTGCGCGCCGGGGGTTTTGACTTCGTGGTCTCTGACTGGAACATGCCCAATATGGACGGTCTGCAGCTGCTGCAAACCATTCGTGCGGACGCCACGATGAGCAAACTGCCGGTCCTGATGGTGACGGCGGAAGCGAAGAAAGAGAACATCATTGCTGCGGCTCAGGCGGGCGCCAGCGGCTACGTGGTTAAACCCTTCACTGCGGCTACCCTGGAAGAGAAATTAGGCAAGATCTTCGAAAAACTGGGTATGTAAGGAGCCAACATGAACGCAATTCCGAAACCAAATGTTGATGCTGCTTCGGCACAGGACATTATCTCCAAAATTGGTTCACTGACGCGGATGCTGCGCGACAGTCTGCGAGAGCTGGGTCTGGATCATGCTATTGCCGAAGCGGCAGAAGCGATCCCAGATGCCCGCGATCGCCTTGATTATGTGGTACAGATGACCGCGCAGGCGGCAGAGCGCGCGCTTAACTGCGTGGAGGCTGCACAGCCGCGTCAGACGGTGTTGGAAGATGGAGCGAAAACGCTGAAAGGGCGCTGGGATGAGTGGTTTGAAAATCCTATCGAACTGGCAGATGCCCGCTCGCTGGTTTCGGATACTCGTGGTTATCTCGACGAAGTGCCGCAGCATACCAGCTTCACCAACGCCCAGCTGATGGAAATCATGATGGCTCAGGATTTCCAGGATCTGACCGGGCAGGTGATAAAACGTATGATGGATGTGATCCAGGAGATTGAACGTCAGCTGCTGACGGTCCTGATGGAGAACATTCCAGACCAGAGTATGCGGGCGAAAAAAGATACCGACAGCCTGCTCAATGGTCCGCAGATTAATGCTGCGGCACCAAACGTGGTAGCCAGCCAGGACCAGGTCGATGACCTGCTGGACAGCCTCGGCTTCTGATATCCAGGGGCGGTACCCTACCGCCCCTCTATTGACTGTTTTTCCCATTCCGTAAATAACCCCCTAATTACACGTTTACTCGTGGCATTACCCCTGCGCGAATTTGGCATTCTAGCCTCAGTCAATCCGTACTGAAGGTTCGCCGCTGTGTCTCAGGATAGCGATGAGGAAAAAACAGAGTCCGCTACGGCTCACCGATTGGAAAAAGCCCGAGAAGATGGGCAGATTCCGCGATCGCGTGAGCTGACGTCGATCCTGATGCTGGTGGCCGGGCTAAGTATTCTCTGGGCTGGCGGTGAATGGATGGGGCGCAAACTCGGTGCGCTGGTGGCGGATGGTCTGGTGTTTAACCACTCGGTGGTCAGTGATACCAGCCAGATGCTGCGCCAGATTGCCAACCTGCTGATGCAGGCGGTGATGGCTATCTTGCCGATGATGTTTGGCCTGGTGGTGGTGGCAATCGCCGCGCCGATGCTGCTCGGTGGCCTGGTCTTCAGCGGAAAATCAATTAAGTTCGACCCCGGCAAGATGAACCCGATCAAAGGGCTGGCGAAGCTGGTCTCCGCCCAGTCGGCAGCGGAGCTGCTGAAAGCAGTGCTTAAGGCCACGCTGGTTGGCATCGTTACCGGGCTATATATCTGGCACCACTGGGCGGAGATGCTGCGCCTGGTGAGTGAGTCGCCGGTGACCGCGCTGGCCGGGGCGCTGAACATGATTGCGATGTGCAGCATTCTGGTGGTGCTCGGGCTGTCGCCGATGGTGGGTTTCGACGTGTTCTTCCAGCTGTACAGCTACTTCAAGAATTTACGCATGTCGCGTCAGGATATTCGCGATGAGTACAAGCAGCAGGAAGGTGACCCGCACGTGAAGGGGCGTATCCGCCAGCAAATGCGTGCCGCCGCCCGCCGCCGCATGATGGCCGATGTGCCGAAGGCGGACGTGATTGTGACTAACCCGACCCACTATTCGGTCGCGTTGCAGTACGACGAGAAGAAAATGAGTGCGCCAAAGGTGCTGGCGAAGGGCGCAGGGGATATTGCTCTGCGCATTCGTGAGCTGGCGAAAGAGAATCGTATCCCGATCCTCGAAGCCCCGCCGCTGGCGCGTGCGCTGTATCGCCACAGTGAAATTGGCCAGCATATCCCGGGGCAGCTGTACGCCGCCGTGGCAGAAGTTCTCGCCTGGGTATGGCAACTCCGCCGCTGGAAAGTGGAAGGGGGGCTGATCCCAAAACGACCTGTTAAATTACCGGTGCCGGAAGCGCTGGACTTTGCTGGAGAAGAAAAACCTGATGTCTAATCTGGCCGCTAAATTACGGTTACCTGCCAACATGAAAGATACGCAGTGGAAGGTGTTGGCCGGGCCAATACTGATCCTGCTTATCCTGTCGATGATGGTGCTGCCGCTGCCGCCGTTCATCCTTGACCTGCTGTTTACCTTCAACATCGCGCTGTCGATTATGGTGTTGCTGGTGGCGATGTTCACCCAGAAAACGCTGGAGTTCGCCGCTTTCCCGACCATTCTGCTGTTCTCCACCTTATTACGCCTGGCGCTCAACGTGGCCTCCACGCGTATTATCCTGATGGAAGGCCACACCGGGGCGGCGGCTGCCGGACAGGTGGTGGAAGCCTTTGGTCACTTCCTGGTGGGCGGTAACTTCGCCATCGGTATCGTGGTGTTTATCATACTGGTCATCATCAACTTTATGGTCATTACCAAGGGGGCCGGGCGTATTGCCGAAGTGGGCGCGCGCTTTGTGCTCGACGGGATGCCGGGTAAGCAGATGGCGATTGACGCCGACCTCAATGCCGGACTGATCGGCGAAGAGGAAGCCAAAAAGCGCCGTTCTGATGTGACGCAGGAAGCCGATTTTTACGGTTCAATGGACGGTGCCAGTAAGTTCGTGCGCGGCGATGCGGTGGCGGGGATCATGATTATGGTGATCAACGTGATCGGCGGCCTGCTGGTCGGGGTGGTGCAGCACGGGATGGATGCCGGACATGCGGCGGAAACCTATACCCTGCTGACCATCGGTGACGGCCTGGTCGCACAGATCCCGGCGCTGGTGATCTCCACCGCCGCCGGTGTGATAGTGACGCGCGTGGGCACCGATCAGGACGTGGGCGAGCAGATGGTCGGCCAGCTGTTCAACAACCCGCGCGTCATGATGCTGAGCGCCGGGGTGCTCGGCCTGCTTGGCCTGGTGCCGGGCATGCCAAACCTGGTGTTCCTGCTGTTTACCGCCGCGCTGCTGGGGCTGGCCTGGTGGATCCGCGGTAAAGAGATGCAGCCAAAAGCCGCCGCGACGCCGCAGATGGCCAAAGCCCCGCAGGAGAGCGCGGCCTCGGTCGAAGCCACCTGGGGCGACGTGCAGCTGGAAGATTCGCTGGGGATGGAAGTGGGCTACCGCCTAATCCCGATGGTCGACAGCGCGCAGGACGGCGAGCTGCTCGGACGCATCCGCAGTATCCGTAAGAAATTCGCCCAGGAGATGGGCTTCCTGCCGCCGGTGGTGCATATCCGTGACAACATGGATCTGACGCCGGCGCGCTACCGCATTCTGATGAAGGGCGTTGAAATTGGCAGCGGGGATGCGTATCCCGGCCGCTGGATGGCGATTAACCCGGGCACGGCTGCCGGAACATTACCGGGTGAAGCCACCGTTGACCCGGCCTTTGGCCTGGCGGCGATCTGGATTGATAGCGCGCTGAAAGAGCAGGCGCAGATACAGGGCTTTACCGTGGTGGAGGCCAGCACCGTGGTGGCAACTCACCTCAACCATCTGATTGGCCAGTACGCCAGCGAACTGTTTGGCCGCCAGGAGGCGCAGCAGCTGCTGGACCGCGTGACTCAGGAGATGCCGAAGCTGACTGAGGATCTGATCCCGGGCGTGATCACCCTGACTACGCTGCATAAAGTGCTGCAGAACCTGCTGGCCGAGCGCGTGTCGATCCGCGATATGCGCACCATTATTGAAACCCTGGCGGAACACGCTGCGGTGCAGACCGATCCGCAGGAGCTGACCTCGGTGGTGCGCGTGGCGCTGGGCCGCGCCATCACCCAGCAGTGGTTCCCGGGCAATGGCGAAGTGCAGGTTATCGGGCTGGACTCAACGCTGGAACGTCTGCTGTTACAGGCGTTGCAGGGCGGCGGTGGGCTGGAGCCGGGTCTGGCTGACCGCCTGCTGGCGCAGGCGCAGAGCGCGCTGCAGCATCAGGAAGGGCTGGGGGCGCCGCCGGTGCTGCTGGTCAATCATCCGCTGCGTGCGCTGCTGGCCCGCTTCCTGCGCCGCACGCTGCCGCAGCTGATGGTGATCTCCAATATGGAGCTCACCGACAACCGCAATATCCGCATGACTTCCACCATCGGGGGGCATTAATGAGGGCGTTATGGCTGTTACTGCTGCTGCCGGGCATCAGCCTGGCGGCGGGCGGTGCCTGGCATGCCAGTGCCACCGGCCCGGGCCTGCAGAATCGCGGCGTGCAGGCGTCGTCGCGCCCGCTGGCACCGTCTGAAGCGGTGAGCGGCGCAATGACCGAGGTCGCCTGGCGTTACGTGCTGAGCACGCCGGCTCCGGCGGGTTTGCAGGTCAGGCTCTGTGCGGAAAATCGCTGCGTGCCGATTGAGGGCGGCAGCGGGTCAACACGTGGCTTAAGCAACGTGGCGGCAGGGGAAACATTACGCTTTATTTATCATGTAGAAGGGAAAGGGCGGGTATTTCCGGTAGTGCGCGTGGTGAGTAATGAAGTGATGGTGAATTACCAGTAGAGGTCGACCTTCTTTTCCGGTCGACCCGGAATGCGGGCACGGGTCGACCTAAAAAAAGGGTCGACCCCTACGGTTGAACCCCGATTTTTCGTAGGGGCTGACCCTCTGTTTCGGTCAGCCCGGCGCTGCAACACCCCAGCACGGGTCGACCGAAAAAAAGGGTCGACCCCTACAAGTGTTACATCCGTTCTACCGTCTGAATGCCCAGCGTGTCCAGACCCTGCTTCAGGGTTTTGGCGGTCAACAGCGCCAGGCGCAGACGGCTCTGCTTAGTGGCGTCATCTTCGGCATTCAGGATCGGGCAGTGCTCGTAGAAACCGGAGAACAGGCCCGCCAAATCGTACAGGTAAGCACACATCACATGCGGCATCCCGTCGCGCGCAACCTGAGTAATCACCTCTTCAAACTGCAGCAAACGCACGGCAAGGGCCGCTTCGCGCTCTTCGCTGATGCGCGTTTCGCCGCTGATGCCGTGTTCATCAATCCCGGCTTTACGGAACACCGACAGCACGCGGGTATAGGCATACTGCATATACGGCGCGGTGTTGCCTTCGAACGCCAGCATATTGTCCCAGTCAAAGATGTAGTCAGTGGTACGGCTTTTTGACAGATCTGCGTATTTCACCGCGCCGATCCCGACGATCTCCGCCAGCTGCTGCAGCTCGTCCGCTGGCATATCCGGGTTCTTCTCACCAATCAGCCTGGTGGCGCGGTCAACCGCTTCATCCAGCAGGTCGGAGAGCTTAATGGTGCCGCCCGCGCGGGTTTTAAATGGCTTACCGTCTTTGCCCAGCATCATGCCGAACATGTGGTGCTCCAGCGGCAGTGAATCCGGGATATAACCGGCTTTACGCACGATGGTCCACGCCTGCATCAGATGCTGGTGCTGGCGTGAGTCGATGTAATAGAGCACGCGATCGGCTTTCAGCGTCTCGTAACGATATTTGGCGCAGGCGATATCGGTGGTGGTGTAAAGATAGCCGCCATCCTTTTTCTGGATGATCACACCCATCGGCTCGCCATCTTTATTTTTGTACTCGTCGAGGAACACCACGGTGGCGCCTTCGCTTTCAACCGCCAGCCCTTTGGCTTTCAGATCGGCGACAATGCCTGGCAGCATGTCGTTGTACAGGCTTTCACCCATCACGTCATTGCGCGTCAGGGTGACGTTCATGCGGTCATAAATTTTCTGGTTCTGCGACATGGTGATGTCAACCAGGCGTTTCCACATCTTGCGGCAGTATTCGTCACCGCCCTGCAGTTTTACCACGTAGCTACGCGCGCGCTCGGCAAAGGCCGGGTCTTCATCGTAGGTGCGCTTGGCTTCGCGGTAGAACACTTCGAGATCGGCCAGCGCGATCTCTTCGTGGTTCTCGTTCTGCTGCTTTTCGAGGAAGGCGATCAGCATGCCGAACTGGGTGCCCCAGTCGCCGACGTGGTTGGCGCGGATCACGTTATGGCCGAGAAACTCCAGCGTGCGCGCGGCGGCGTCACCAATGATGGTGGAGCGAACGTGACCCACGTGCATCTCTTTAGCGACGTTAGGGGCAGAGTAGTCGATCACCACGGTCTGCGGAGTGACATGCGCCACGCCGAGCTTCGGTGCCGCCAGCACGTTGTCGATCTGGCTGGCAACCCATGCCGGGTCAAGGAAGATATTAATGAAGCCCGGACCGGCAATCTCCACTTTCTGCGCAATTCCGGTGAGGTCCAGCTGTTCCAGAACCTTTTCTGCCAGCTGTCGCGGCGGCATGCCCAGCGATTTAGCCACGGCCATCATGCCGTTGGCCTGGTAATCACCAAACTGTGCTTTAGCCGACTGGCGCACCTGAGGCTCACAATTAGCCGGAGCACCCACTGCGATCATCGCCTGACTGACTTTATCTGAGAGAAGGGCCTGAATATTCACCGAGTTACCTTAATTTGCTGAAAGGTCAACGCTTGCGCGCTGGCCGTTGTCACGACGCCGCCCGCCGGGAAAATGACCGGGAATGGCAGCGCTAAAAAAGAAGGGGAAAAGTATACTGCATTTGATAACAAGTTATCCAGGAACCTGCGTTCCTGGATAACTTGTGCAGAGCAGGTGGGGAAAACAGTGCTGTGAGGCTGTCATCCACAAAAAAAGATATTAACGACGGCGATGGGGGCGGTGCGGGCTAGCGACAGTATTTTTTCCGTTCTGTACCTTCCAGTGGCGTACCAGAGCAAACCCCATCATCGCGATCAGCACGGCGACAAGCAATAACATAAGCATAGAGCTTTTCCTTGTGTGATGGTCGGGACAAATCTATAAGAAAGCAGAATAGCCTACAATCCACCCCTTTGGATTTAGGAATTGTCGCATTGTATAAATTTAACTAAACTAAAACAGAAAGTTAAAGGCTATTTTCTAAAAGAAAAGCTGGTACTAAACCAGCTGAAGCTGGATGAAAAGCCGGATAAACAGTCGAATTGTAGGAATAATTGCCTTAAAACGATAAATTTCTATTGATTGAGATGGTACGCAATTCAGGTTGCCTTAAGTATGAAAGGTAAGCCTGGCTACTGTAAATGAAGGAAACAGTGATGTCTGAGCGCTTTGAAGCAGCAGAATTAAACGATCTGGCTAATGATTTACCCCGTTTTTTACACTCTCTTTACCATTTGGCGCAGCGTCTGGGGCTCGATCTCGCCGTGCTGGAAGTTGACCACATAGCGCTGAGGTGCAATCAGAACACCACCGCAGAGCGTTGGAAAGCGGGCCTTTTACGTCTGGGGACGCTGTTTTCCGAGAAGCAGATTGCGGGCAGGCCAATTGCATTATTCGAATTAACGCAACCGTTACAGGTGGGGCCGTGGCCGATAAGCATCATTGAACTACCGTGGCCCGGTCAGCGGCTCTATCGCCACGAGGGGTGGGAGCATATCGAAGTGGTGCTGCGCGGCGATGCCGAGACGCTGGGGACGCGTGCGCTGGCGCTGATGGCCGATGAAGGCTTGATCCAACAGGGCATTTCAGTGAAAAGCAGCGCGCCGCAGGGGGAAGGTGAGCGGCTGCCCAACCCGACGCTGGCGGTGACTGACGGCCAGGTGACCATCAAGTTCCATCCGTGGAGCCTGAAGGAGATTGTGGAGAGCGAACGCGAAGCTTAGCGACCAATAGCCAGCGCCAGCGTCATGCGGCGCAGGGCTTCGTTTAACAGGTCGCGCTGACAGCCAAAGTTGAAGCGCACAAACTTGTCATCGCCGAAGTCGCGCCCGGCCGAGAAACCCAGCCCATGTTTTTCAAAGAACAGCGCCGGGCTGGCTACGTTGAGCTGGCTGGCGTCAATCCAGCCGAGGTAACTGCCTTCCGGCGCGACCATGTTCAGGCCCGGCAGTGTGTTAACGTGCTGCACCAGCGCATCGCGGTTGCTGCGCAGATACGCCAGCTGCGCCTCCAGCCACGGCTGACCGTCGCGCCAGGCCGCGGTGGCCGCGACCAGCGCCAGCACGTCGACGTCCGGCACAATGCCTTTGCGCTGCTGATTAAAACGTTCACGCAGTTCACGGTTGGGGATAATGGCCAGCGATGCGCCCAGCCCGGCGATATTGAAGCTTTTTGACGGCGACAGCAGGGTTACTGAGCGCTGCGCGGCGTCTTCGCTCAGGCTGGCGAACGGAATATGCTCTACCCCCGGTTCCAGCAGCAGGTCACAGTGGATTTCATCCGAACAGACCAGCAGGTCGTGGCGCTGGGCAAACCGCAGCTGGGCTTCCAGCTCAGCGCGGCGATAGACGGTGCCGCCGGGGTTTTGTGGGTTGCACAGCATCAGCAGCTTCTCGTTGCCGGTCAGCTGCGCGTCCAGCGCGTCAAAATCCACTACCCAGCGCTGCTCTTGCAGCACCAGCGGGGCATTGATCTGATCTCTGGCGGCGAGCGAAGCCGCGGAACGAAACGGCGGATAGATTGGGGTAGGGGCCACGGTGCCCTGATGGGCTTCGGTAAAGGCACGCACGCATAGATTAAGCCCGGTCACTACGCCGGGAAGAAACACTAACCATTCCGGCTGGATTTGCCAGCCATAGCGGCTGCTCATACGCGCGATAATCACGTCAATCAGCTCTTCCTGCGGGAAGCCATAACCAAATATTCCGTGAGCCACCCGCTGCTGTAACGCGTCGATAATGCAGTCGGCAGAGCGAAAATCCGTATCCGCTACCCACAGCGGAAGGATATCCCGGTCACCATATTTTCGCCATTTCAGGCTATCGCTGTGACGGCGGTCTATCCGTTGGTCAAAACTGAATGCCATGATCATGTTTCCCGTTAAAATAAGTACCAGTGCAAGATAAGTTCAGACTAATCATCAGAGTATACATAAACAAACAGCCAGCAGTGATTAACCGGAGGATAGGATGCGAAAACTGGAAATATGCTGCTACGGGGTGGAGTGCGCAGTGACGGCAGAACGGGCGGGAGCCGACCGGATTGAGCTGTGCGCAGCCCCCGGCGAAGGGGGACTGACTCCGTCAGCAGGCGCACTGATTGCCGCACGCCAGCGCGTATCGATTCCGGTTCACCCGATCGTACGCCCGCGCGGCGGCGACTTCTGCTATAGCGAGATTGAATTTGAGTTGATGAAGTCGGACATCGCTTTTATCCGCGAACGCGGCTTCCCCGGGCTGGTGATCGGCCTGCTGGATGAAGACGGGCATATCGATCTGGCGCGCATGCAGCAGGTCATGCGGCTGTGTGAGGGCATGAGCGTGACCTTTCATCGGGCGTTCGACCTGTGCCACAACCCACGCAGCGCGCTGGAACAGTTGACGGATCTCGGCGTGGCGCGCATTCTGACTTCAGGCCAGCAGCAGAGTGCAGAAAGCGGATTACCGCTGTTAAGGGAACTTAGCCGCATGACCTGCGGTCCGATTATTATGGCGGGTGCCGGCGTGCGCCTGAGCAATCTGCAAAAATTTATTGATGCCGGTCTGACTGAGCTTCACAGCTCGGCCAGTCAGCGAGTCTCTTCCCCGATGCGCTACCGCAAAGCCGGCGTGTCGATGTGTTCTGAAACGGAAATAGATGAATTCAGCCGCAGCTGCGTTGATGGCGACGTGGTAGCGGCAATGAAAAGCGTAATGTCGTTTGGCGCTCCCGAAAGAGTGGCCTGAGACAGCAGCCGATTTTGCCGCGCAGCACGCCGCACTCTGACGTGATGTTTGCAAGTACCAGACCCCAACCCCTTTGTTGGGGTTTTTTTTGTTCTCAACGCACGCAGATGATGCCGGATTACGCAAAAAACTTTTACACTCACTCTATCCATAACCCGTGATGAGAGCCTTGATGAAGATTTTCGCTTGTACGTTAGCGGCGCTGATGACTTTACTGGTGGCCCCGGCGGGATATGCCGCAGCAGCCTGCGCACCCGGCTCTCAGCAGGTGAACAATAACAACAGCCTGATGATGCTGGGCGGCACGGCAAAAGGCCCGATCAAACAGTTTGTGGTGGGGGAGTTTGGCAAAGATGTCGACCAGCAAAAGCGCATGCTCGGCCAGTTTGACCGCTGCGGAGCACTGCTGCGCGCCGATATCAGCTATGAGAAGCAGGAAGGGAATATGCAGATCAAGCTGGTACAGAATATCGAGCGCGTCGGGCAGGGCTGGCGCTCGGGATATGATCTGGTGGTGTTTCAGCTAAAGGACGGCCAGCCGGTTGAGGTCAACCATAAGCAGGGCACCATCGACTATCACACCGGTAAGCGCGGCAGCATCACCAGTTCAACCGATAAATTTTTGCTGCAGGGTGAGGAAGGTTTTACGGAAACCACTAATCGCTTCGACGACAAACAGCGCCTGGTGCGCAGCGTGTCGCGCGGCTCAGACCAAAATAGCAACGGGGCTTTCGACTACCGCTGGAATAATAACAATCAGCTGCTCTCTTCAAAATCGGAACGTAGCACCATGCAGTGGCGTTACGATAAGCAGGAGCGCGAGCTGAGCCTGACGACCAAATCCGACAATCCGCTCAGCAGTATGACCTGCGTCGACGAGTGCCAGCTGTGGGACGATCGCGGTAACTGTACCCTGAGCTACTCGCGCGAGATGGAAGTTTTTCCCAGTGGTATAGTGCGGCGCAATATTACCGCTGCCTACCGATTTGAGTATTGGGAATGAGAACGGGACGGGCATGCCCGTCCTCTACGCAGATGTCAGGCTCGCGCCACTTTGGGAATGAGAACGGGACGGGCATGCCCGTCCCCTACGCAGATGCCAGGCTCGCGCCACTTGTACCCTGATTCAGGGCTTAGTGGCGACCAGCACCGCACGCAGCGGGGCCGGATAGCCTTCTACCGTTTTGCCCGGGTCGTTCGGGTCGAGGAACTCGGCGAGGGATTCGCTGGTCATCCAGTCGGTCCGGCGCTGTTCCTCGGTGCTGGTCACGGAGTAGTCCGCAATCTTCACATCGACGAAACCACACTTTTCCAGCCAGTTTTTTAACGCCCCGGTAGAGGGGATAAAGTAGACGTTGCGCATTTGTGCGTAGCGTTCGCCCGGCACCAGCACCTGCTGGTCGTCGCCTTCCACCACTAATGTCTCCAGCACCAGTTCTCCACCGGAAACCAGCTGGTTTTTCAACTGGAACAGGTGATCCAGCGGTGAGCGGCGATGGTACAGCACGCCCATGGAAAACACCGTGTCGAATGCCTTCAGCTCCGGCAGTTGCTCAATGCCGAGCGGCAGCAGGTGGGCGCGCTGATCGTTACCCAGCAGCTTGCGCACGGCTTCGAACTGGCACAGGAACAGCTGCATCGGGTCGATGCCCACCACCAGCCTGGCACCTGCGCCCAGCATGCGCCACATGTGGTAGCCGCTGCCGCAGCCGACATCCAGCACGGTACGCCCGGCCAGGGAAGAGATATGCGGCAGGACGCGCTCCCATTTCCAGTCGGAGCGCCATTCGGTATCGATATTGACGCCATACAGCGAGAAGGGCCCTTTGCGCCACGGCATCAGATTGCGCAGCAATTTCTCTATACCGTCACGCTGGCGGGCGGTCAGATGGGGGCTGTCGGCGCTGACGCCGTGCAGCAGGTCGAGGGTTTCCGGGGTGAGATCCGGCAGGTGCTCGACGGAGCGGTCCCAGTTCTTGAAGTGGCCGTGCAGCGACTCGCGCTGCCAGGCGGCGATCTGCCCCGGCAGCGTTTCCAGCCAGTGTGACAGCGGGCTTTTGGCAATCAGTTGGTAAAAGTTTCCGAAATCCATCAGGCGTGACCCGCTTTTAAAGCAATTAAAGATCCAAAGTTAAAGCACTGGAACCACAGCTCGGCATGTTCGAAACCGGCGCTGTGCAGGCGCGATTTGTGGGTTTCCACGCTGTCGGTCAGCATCACGTTTTCCAGCATGCTGCGCTTCTGGCTGATCTCCAGCTCGCTATAGCCGTTAGCGCGTTTGAAGTCGTGGTGCATGTTAAACAGCAGTTCACCCACATCGGCATCGGCAAAGCTGAATTTCTCAGACAGCACCAGCGCGCCACCGGGCTTCAGGCCCTGATAAATGGTATTCAGCAGCTGCTGGCGCTCCTGCGGTTCAAGAAACTGCAGCGTGAAGTTGAGCACCACCATCGAAGCATTTTTAATCGGGATCTGGCGGATATCGGCTTCAATGACCTCTACCGGCGTGTCGGCACGGAAGGCGTCAATATGGCGGCGGCAGCGCTCGACCATCGCGGGGGAGTTATCCACGGCGATAATATTGCAGCCTGCGGCTTTGATGTTGCGGCGTACCGACAGGGTAGCGGCGCCCAGTGAACAGCCAAGGTCATAGACGGTTGAGTCCGGCTGTACAAAACGCTCGGCTAACATGCCAATCATCGAAATAATGTTGGAATAGCCGGGCACGGAGCGCTGAATCATATCGGGAAAGACTTCAGCCACGCGCTCGTCAAACGTCCAGTCGCCAAGTTTGGCAATTGGCGCGGAAAACAGCGTATCGCGGTTAGACATAATGGTAAGTCCGGAGAGGCTAACGGAAAGGGCATATTCTGGCAGAAAGCGGCGCGGGCTGCACCTTTTCTGCCAGCTGCCAGTCTGCGGATTAATGCAGGGTGAAAACCAGGTCCCACGGCAGGAACACCAGATTGGTGACAACCATGCCAAACAGGGAGAGCAGCGTGAGGATCATGCCATTGCGGCGCCACAGCAGGGTCCGGCTGCGTAAGCCGTGAAAGTGCATCAGGCGACCGAGGAAAAACAGCACGCCGAGCAGATGCAGCAGGACCATGTCAGCGCCGTTCATCTCCATCATCACCAGCAGCATCACGGCAATCGGAATATTTTCTACCGCATTGCCGTGCACCCGGATGGCAAGCTGTAAATCAGAGACGCCGCCATCGCCAATGGAGACCCGGTACTGACGCCGCAGCTTCACCACATCCAGAGAAAATTTAATAATAAAAATCGCGCCAAGAACTACGTAGAGAGCACTGACCATCTCTCACTCCATGTTGTAAGAAATTTCTTGTGCGACAGGGTAGCGGACAAACCGCTCTCTGTCGCTATCAGAACAGTAACTCCTGCCGTGGCCAGTCGGGAGCATCCCCTACCTGCGGCAATGCCTGCTGGAGAGCAGGCCACAGATATCGCACCAGTTCTGGGGCAAAGCCCACGTCCGGGGTATGAATAAACAGCCACGGCTGGCCCGCATCGTACCACTGCGGCAGGCGTTCCAGCCAGGCGTTAAACCAGCCGAGATTAGCAGCCGGGTCGTCCCCGCCGATGAAGCGAATCATCGGGGCATCTGCCGTCATCAGCGCATGGACCGGTAGCTTTGGCTTCTTGCGCTGGGCTTCGATAATTTCGGCAGTAGAAGGCACGGCGCTGTGTACGCCTCGCGTATCAAGAATGACCCGGTTAACCCGGCGCTGGTGCAGGCCGCGGTTCAGGGCGCGCTCCGCTTCCCCTTTGGCAAAAAACTCCGGGTGGCGCACTTCAACACCGTAGCGAAACTGCGCGGGCAGGCTATCGAGAAAGCCCCACAGCACGGGCAGGTCGGCCGGGGAAAAGGCGGAAGGGAGCTGCAGCCAATACTGCCCAAGACGATCGGCCAGCGGCGCCAGCAGCGAGAAAAATTCGTTACACAGATCGCTGCACTGGCGCAGCGCCGCCTGGTGGCTAATGGTGGCCGGAAATTTAAAACAGAAGCGGAAATCATCATGGGTCATCGCCCGCCAGCGCTGCACCACTTCCGGGCGCGGCAGGGCATAGAGCGTGGTGTTGCCCTCAACGCAGTTAAAGTAGCGGGCATAATCCTCCAGGGTGCTCATCCCCAGTTTCTTCCATTGCGGGTGCTGCCACTGCGGCAGGCCGAGATAAAACGGCTTCATCACGTTTCCTGTGAGTGTTGACTGCGGGCGACTGTAACGCGGGGGGATGATGGTGTGCAAGGGAGAAAAGGACCGGTTCCCTCCGGTCCGCGCCACGCGGATTACAGTGCGGCGATCACCTCTTCAGACTGGCGAACGCGGGCAATGCGCGGGAAAATCCACTCGAAGCTGGCCTGGTGCTGCTCTGCCGTCGCCGTGCTGCAGATATCTTCCGCAATCACCAGGTTGAAGCCCAGCTCCCAGGCGTTACGCGCGGTAGATTCCACACCGATGTTGGTGGCAATGCCGCCCAGAACAATCGTGTCGATGCCGCGGCGACGCAGCTGAAGCTCCAGGTCGGTGCCGTAAAATGCGCCCCACTGGCGTTTGGTCACTTCCAGATCGCTGGCCTGCACGTTAAGCGCCTGTGGGTAAGTCCACCAGTTTTCTGGCAGCGCGCCGCCCGTATGCTCAGCGTCCACCGGCTGTTTCAGCGCTTCGGCGAAATCAGCCGACCAGCCCACGCGCACCAGCACTACCGGTGCATTGACGGCACGGAATTTTGCGGCCAGTTTGGCAGAACGCGCGACCACATCGCTGGCAGCGTGCGGGGCATTACCGAAAGGCAGGATGCCATCCTGCAGGTCGATCAATACCAGGGCAGTGGTTTTTGGGTTCAGTTTAAACATGACTTTCTCCGGTTCAGCAGGTGAAAAACAGCGAGAATACAAAGGAACCGGCTATTTGTGCGACAAATTATGGCGATAAAGCGGGGGAGATTTGTTAGCGGGTATTTCTTAGCCTGCGAATAGCTACATGGGGAATCATTGTTCCCCATGACAGAGACTCAGGTATTTGCGGGCTAAACTTCGATGTCAAAAAGGGTTTCCTGCGGCTCACCCAGCGTGCCGTAACGCTGGAGCTCTTCGCGTAAGGATTGCCACCGCTCCTGATAAATACGGCGATTTCGCTCGGCCTGTTCGGCTTTGCTCAGGCTCCTGCGCTCTGTGGTACTTTCCTGTTTCAATAACATAGATTCCTGCCTCCCTTTGAATATCCATGCGGTAGCGGTAGTCTAACTCCACTGATTGTTTTTTCAACAGATAATTGTAATAACGGCCCAGAGCAGGGCGGGCGGACAGCCAGAAAAGGATGCTGCACTGCCCGCGTTGCGCAAAATTGCGCATCACAGAGCCAATCCCCTGGATGAACAGGGCTTCAAGCTCTTCCCGGCTGTAGTGCATCGCGCTATAAGTGTCATAACGCGCGCGTGGATGCAGGGCATACAGCGCCTGCCGGTCAAAAAAATTAACCATCCAGGCGGTGCGGAGCTGCTCAGGGCTGTACCAGTCAGCCAGCATCAGCCCGTAGTCGGCTAGGAACTCAACGTGGTATTCACTTCTGAGCCAGTCACTCTTGTGGACGTTAAGTAAATAGTGATGCCGACACCGCGGCGTAGGTGTCATTTTGCTGCCTTGTATTCTCATCATACGTTCCCTGTGCTGCGTTCATTTCCCGGTACTGAGCAGCGACACTAGCGCTGGCAGAGCCACGCCGCCAGTTGCTTTATTGACCGCTTGAAGGGACTGGAATGCTGCTCGCGTTTTTTCTGCGCTGTTGCACTGATGACAGCACTTATCCTGTGAGGCGTTTTCCATTATAATGGCCGCCATTTTTCGCGGCAGCAGCGCTTCTCAGAGCAGGGTATTGATTAAAAATGCTGCACCCGCAGCGCTGTAGTTAAAAGGATATCGTTATGCGTACTGAGTATTGTGGACAGATCAACCTGTCTCATGTAGGCCAGCAGGTAACACTGTGCGGTTGGGTTAATCGCCGCCGCGACCTCGGCAGCCTGATCTTTATTGATATGCGCGACCGTGAAGGCATCGTGCAGGTGTTCTTTGACCCGGACCGTCAGGAAGCTTTCAAGCTGGCTTCTGAGCTGCGTAACGAGTTTTGCATTCAGATCACCGGCACCGTGCGTGCGCGTGATGAGAAAAACAAAAACAGTGATATGGCGACCGGTGAGATCGAGGTGTTTGCCACCGACCTGACCATCATCAACCGCTCTGAGCCGCTGCCGTTGGACTCCAACATGGCGAACAGCGAAGAAGCGCGTCTGAAATATCGCTACCTCGACCTGCGCCGCCCGGATATGGCCAACCGCCTGAAAGCGCGTGCCAAAATCACCAGCTTTGTGCGCCGCTTTATGGATGAGCACGGTTTCCTCGATATCGAAACCCCGATGCTGACTAAGGCGACGCCGGAAGGTGCCCGTGACTATCTGGTGCCAAGCCGCGTGCACAAAGGCAAATTCTATGCGCTGCCGCAGTCGCCACAGCTGTTCAAACAGCTGCTGATGATGTCCGGGTTTGACCGCTACTATCAGATCGTCAAATGCTTCCGTGACGAAGACCTGCGCGCCGATCGCCAGCCAGAATTTACCCAGATCGATGTTGAAACCTCGTTTATGACGGCGCCACAGGTGCGTGAAATCATGGAACGTCTGGTGCGCGAGCTGTGGCTCGACGTGAAGTCTGTCGATCTCGGCGACTTCCCGCAGATGACCTTTGCCGAGGCGATGCGCCGTTACGGCTCTGATAAGCCGGACCTGCGTAACCCGATGGAGCTGGTGGACGTTGCTGACCTGCTGAAAGACGTAGAGTTTAAAGTCTTCTCCGGCCCGGCGAACGATGCTAAAGGACGCGTTGCCGCACTGCGCGTGCCGGGTGGCGCGCAGCTTAGCCGCAAGCAGATTGACGATTACGGCAAATTCATTGAAATTTACGGTGCCCGTGGCCTGGCGTATATCAAGGTGAACGAGCGTGCGAAAGGCCTGGAAGGGATCACCAGCCCGGTGGCTAAATTCCTGAGCGCGGAAATTGTTGAAGCTATTCTGGCGCGCACCGCTGCCGCCGATGGCGATATGATCTTCTTCGGCGCTGACAGTGCCAAAGTGGTGGCCGATGCGCTGGGTGCACTGCGCCTGAAGCTGGGACGTGACCTGAAAATCACCGACGAAGCCGCATGGAAACCGCTGTGGGTGATCGACTTCCCGATGTTTGAAGACAATGGCGAAGGCGGCCTGACGGCGATGCACCACCCGTTCACCGCGCCGAAAGATATGTCACCAGGCGAGCTGAACAGCGCGCCGGAAACGGCGATTGCCAATGCCTACGATATGGTGATCAACGGTTATGAAGTGGGCGGCGGTTCTGTGCGTATCCACAATGGCCAGATGCAGCAGACCGTATTCGGCATTCTGGGTATTGCGGAGCACGAGCAGCGCGAGAAGTTTGGCTTCCTGCTGGATGCCCTGAAGTTCGGTACGCCGCCGCACGCTGGCCTGGCCTTTGGCCTTGACCGCCTGGTGATGCTGCTGACCGGCACGGAAAACATCCGTGATGTTATCGCCTTCCCGAAAACGACCGCTGCGGCCTGTCTGATGACCGAAGCGCCAAGTTTCGCTAACCCGGCTTCCCTGGCTGAGTTGGGTATTGAGGTGATTAAAAAGGTCAAAGACCAGCCATTAGAGAACGAATAATGGCCTTCAAGCATCCGGTATCAGTGCTGGTGGTGATTTACGCCGCCAATACGGGGCGGGTGCTGATGTTGCAGCGGCGCGATGATGTGGATTTCTGGCAGTCGGTCACCGGCAGCCAGGAAGCAGGGGAGAGCCCCGCACGGACCGCGCAGCGCGAGGTGCTGGAAGAGACGGGTATTGATATTTGCGCGGAGCAGCTCACATTAGTGGACTGCCAGCGTCATATAGAATTCGAAATCTTTCCGCACTTCCTCCACCGCTATGCGCCGGGCACCACCCATAACCTGGAACACTGGTTTACCCTGGCGCTGACGGCGGAGTGCGACATAACGCTGAGCGAGCATCTGGCCCATCAGTGGCTGGACGCCCCGGCCGCCGCCGCGCTCACCAAGTCCTGGAGTAATCGCCAGGCAATTGAAGAATTCGTAGTTTAACTTTGGTTTAATCTTTTGAACTTAGCCAAACGGTCAGGCGTCATCGCCAGCAAGATAGCCTGTCCGGTGCCAATTTGGAGACTAATAGGAAATGGCGGGACACAGTAAATGGGCAAATACCAAGCACCGCAAGGCTGCACAGGATTCCAAGCGCGGTAAAATCTTTACCAAAATCATCCGTGAGCTGGTGACGGCTGCCAAACTGGGCGGCGGTGATGCCAGCTCTAACCCTCGCCTGCGTGCGGCGATGGATAAAGCGCTGTCCAACAACATGACGCGTGACACCATGAACCGTGCGATTGCACGCGGCGTGGGCGGCGATGATGATACCAATATGGAAACCATCATTTATGAAGGCTACGGCCCGGGCGGCACCGCCGTGATGATCGAGTGCCTGTCTGATAACCGTAACCGTACCGTGTCTGAAGTGCGTCATGCCTTCACCAAAACCGGCGGTAACCTGGGGACTGACGGGTCGGTTGCCTATCTGTTCACCAAAAAAGGGGTGATCTCTTACGCACCTGGCCTGGATGAAGATACGGTGATGGATGCGGCGCTGGAAGCCGGCGCTGATGACGTGGTGACCTATGACGATGGCGCGATTGACGTGTTCACCCCGTGGGAAAACATGGGCGCGGTGAAGGATGCTCTGGAAGCGGCAGGTTTGCCAGCGGAAAGCGCGGAAGTCACCATGATCCCATCGACCAAAGCAGATATGGATGCGGAAACCGCGCCAAAACTGCTGCGTCTGATCGACATGCTGGAAGATTGTGACGACGTGCAGGAAGTTTACCATAACGGTGAAATTTCTGACGAGGTGGCGGAAACGCTTTGATAGCAGCTCCATCGCACCGCAGGAGCGCGTAATGGCGATCATTCTTGGTATTGACCCGGGTTCGCGCATTACCGGCTACGGAGTGATCCGCCAGGTCGGGCGGCAGTTAACCTATCTGGGCAGCGGCTGTATCCGCACCAGCGTGGCCGATCTGCCGACCCGCCTGAAGCTGATCTACGCGGGCGTCAGTGAAATTATCACGCAGTTCCAGCCAGAATATTTTGCTATCGAGCAGGTATTTATGGCCAAGAACGCGGACTCGGCGCTGAAACTCGGCCAGGCACGCGGGGCGGCGATCGTCGCGGCGGTTAATCAGGACCTGCCGGTGTTCGAATACGCGGCGCGTCAGGTCAAGCTGACCGTGGCAGGCACGGGCGGTGCGGAAAAGAGCCAGGTGCAGCACATGGTGCGCACCTTGCTTAAACTTCCTGCTAACCCGCAGGCGGATGCGGCGGATGCGCTGGCCATTGCCATCACCCACTGCCATCTGAGCCAGAACGTCACGCGTATTGGCGAAGGCAAACTGACCCTTGCACGCGGCCGCCTGAGTTAGCTTTCATCCCGAAATTCCCGGCAGGCTGGATATTCATCCAGCCTTTTTTATGCTATAAACTCCCCACTTAAAGTTATCGGAAGGAAGCGAATGTGATAGGTCGTCTGAGAGGCATTATCCTGGAAAAACAGCCGCCCGTGGTGTTAATTGAGGCCAGCGGCGTGGGTTATGAGGTGCAAATGCCGATGACCTGTTTTTATGAGCTTCCCGAACTCAATCAAGAAGCGATCATCTTTACCCAGTTCGTGGTGCGTGAAGATGCCCAGCTGCTGTTCGGCTTTAACAGTAAGCCCGAGCGCGCGCTGTTTCGCGAGCTGGTGAAAGTGAATGGCGTCGGGCCGAAGCTGGCGCTGGCGATCCTCTCCGGGATGTCGGCCCAGCAGTTTGTGACTGCCGTCGAGCGTGAAGAGATCGCCGTGCTGGTGAAACTGCCGGGCGTGGGCAAGAAAACCGCCGAGCGCCTGGTGGTCGAAATGAAAGACCGCTTTAAAGGCATGCACGGCGATCTGTTCGCCAGCGATGCACCGTTTGCCCTGACCAGCGAAATGCCGGTGGAAACGGGTAACGATGCCGAGAGTGAAGCCGTTGCTGCGCTGGTCGCCCTGGGGTATAAACCGCCAGAAGCCAGCCGGATGATCAGTAAAGTGGGCAAACCTGATGCCGACTGCGAAACGTTAATTCGCGAAGCCCTGCGCGCAGCCATTTAGAGGTAAAGCATGATTGAAGCCGATCGCCTGGTCTCTGCCGGGGTTATTACAGAAGAAGAGGTGATTGACCGCGCGATCCGTCCGAAGATGCTGGACGAGTACGTCGGCCAGCCTGTGGTGCGCGAGCAGATGGAGATCTTCATCAAAGCCGCCAAAATGCGCGGTGATGCGCTCGACCATCTGCTGATCTTCGGTCCTCCGGGCCTCGGTAAAACCACGCTGGCCAACATTGTCGCCAATGAGATGGGCGTCAATCTGCGCACCACCTCCGGGCCGATTCTGGAGAAGGCGGGCGATCTGGCTGCTATGCTGACCAACCTTGAGCCTCACGACGTGCTGTTTATTGATGAGATCCACCGCCTTTCACCGGTCGTGGAGGAGGTACTGTATCCGGCGATGGAAGATTATCAGCTGGATATTATGATCGGTGAAGGGGCGGGTGCCCGCTCGATCAAGCTGGACCTGCCGCCGTTTACCCTGATTGGTGCTACCACGCGCGCCGGGTCGCTCACCTCGCCGCTGCGCGACCGCTTTGGCATCGTGCAGCGCCTGGAGTTTTATCGCGTGGAAGATCTGCAGCATATCGTCGGGCGCAGCGCAGCCTGCCTCGGTTTGCCACTGACCGATGATGGCGCGCTGGAGATCGCCCGCCGCGCCCGCGGTACGCCACGTATCGCCAACCGCCTGCTCAGGCGCGTGCGTGACTTCGCGGAAGTGCGTGCCGCCGGGGAGATGAGTGGCGATGTCGCCGCGAAAGCGCTGGATATGCTGAGCGTCGATACCGAAGGTTTCGACTATATGGACCGTAAACTGCTGCTGGCGATTATTGATAAGTTTATGGGTGGCCCGGTCGGGCTGGATAACCTGGCAGCGGCGATTGGCGAAGAGCGCGAAACCATTGAGGATGTGCTGGAGCCATTTTTAATCCAGCAGGGCTTTATTCAGCGCACGCCGCGCGGGCGTATTGCCACCGGGCATGCGTACAAGCATTTTGGTATCGATCGCCCGGCTTCTCCGTAGGGGCGAGGCATGCCTCGCCCGCTGTCAGCAAGCCAGGGTCAGGCATGCCTGACCCCTACGAGGGATGCTAAACTGCCGGTTTCTTCACCATACTCAGCATAAACAGCACGGCAGCGCCTAGCACCACGGACGGGCCTGCCGGCGTGTCATAAAACGCCGAGAAGGTCAGACCGGCAGTGACGGCCAGCATGCCAACCACAATAGCCAGCAGCGCCATCTGTTCCGGGGAACGGGCAAAGCGGCGCGCGGTGGCGGCAGGAATAATCAGCAGGGAGGTGATGATCAGCGCCCCGACAAACTTCATGGCCACGCCAATGGTCAGCGCGGTGATCAGCATCAGAATCATTTTGGTACGCTGAATGTTCACCCCATCCACCTGCGCCAGCTCCGGGCTGATGGTCATCGACAGCAGCGCGCGCCACTGCCAGCCCAGCAGCAGCATCACCACCGCCACGCCCGCCGCAATCGTCCACAGATCCTGCGGCGTGACGGCCAGCAGGTCGCCAAACAGATAGGCCATCAGGTCAACGCGCACGTCTGACATCAGGCTGACCACCACCATACCCAGCGACAGCGCGCTGTGCGCCATAATCCCGAGCAGGGTATCAATGGCCAGATGCGGCCTGCGCTCCAGCCACACTAACACCAGCGACAGCAGCAGGGTCACCGCGATCACCGCATAAAACGGGCTGACGTTGAGCAGTAGGCCAAATGCCACGCCGAGCAGAGAAGCGTGCGCCAGGGTGTCGCCGAAGTAGGACATGCGGCGCCAGACCACAAATGACCCCAGTGGACCGGCCGCCAGCGCCAGTAAAATGCCGGCCAGCCAGCCGGGTAATAACAGCTCAATCATTGCGTCCGGTCCCTCTACGTAAAACAATGCGTCCCTGAAGATCGTGACGATGGTTGTGATGATGGCGATAAATGGCCAGCTGCTCGGCACCGCGTGGGCCAAACATCGAGATAAATTCCGGATGTTGCGACACCGCCTCCGGCGTTCCGGAGCAGCAGATATGGTGATTGAGGCACAGCACCTCGTCGGTTTTCGCCATCACCAGATGCAGATCGTGGGAGACCATCAGCACGCCGCAGTTCAGCTCGCGACGCAGCTGGTCAATCAGATCGTACAGTGCGACCTGGCCATTAACATCGACGCCCTGAGTCGGCTCATCCAGCACCAGCAGCTGTGGCTGATTGAGCAGTGCCCGCGCCAGCAGCACGCGCTGCATCTCACCGCCGGATAATTTCTGCAGCGGATACTCCAGCAGCTGCGCGGCCTGCACGCGCTTCAGCGCCGGTAGGATATCGGCGCGCTTCACGCCGGGGCGCAGACGCATAAAGCGATCGACGGTGAGCGGCAGGGTGACATCCAGATGAATTTTTTGCGGCACGTAGCCAATTCGCAGCTGGGCAGGGCGCGTCAGCGTACCGGCGGTAGGGGCAATCAGCCCCAGCACCACGCGCACCAGCGTAGATTTACCGGCACCGTTTGGCCCGAGCAGGGTCAGAATGCGGCCAGGCTGCAGCGTCAGTGAAACATCAGACAGCACGCGGCGCTGACCAAAACTCACAGATATTTTATCAAGGGCTATCAAAGGGGACATATCGATTACTGGTTGCAGAAGTTTACGGATGTTATAATATCACAACCCATCAGCTAATCACGATGGATTGAATCATTATGTTACATAAAAAAACGCGTGCCTTTTCAATGCTGGCTGGCCTGAGTGTCGCCGCTTCGCTTGCACTTCCTGCCCAGGCCGCCGTGGTCGCCTCTGTTAAGCCGGTGGGCTTCATCGCCTCAGCCATTGCCGATGGCGTAACCCCGGTTGAAATCCTGCTGCCCGACGGTGCTTCAGAGCATGATTACGCGCTGCGCCCATCAGACATTAAACGCTTGCAGGACGCGGATTTAGTGGTATGGGTCGGGCCAGAAATGGAAGCTTTTATGACCAAATCGGCCGCTTCACTTCCCGCACAAAAGAACGTTGAAATGGACACCCTGCCGGGTGTAAAAGCGCTGCTGCTGAAGGGCGGGGAAGACGAAGAGGAAGAGCATGAAGGGCATGCTCATGGCGGTGCCGAAGAGCATGAGCACCACCACCACGGCGAATATAATATGCACCTGTGGATGTCTCCTGAAATCGCCAGGAAAACTGCTGTTGCAATCCATGCAAAATTATTGGAACTTATGCCGCAAAGCAAGGACAAACTAGACGCTAATCTGCAGCACTTTGAAGCAGAATTGTCGTCTGCCGATGCGAAAATCGGTAATCAGCTGGCCCCGGTGAAAGGTAAAGGATATTTCGTTTTTCATGATGCTTACACATACTTTGAAAAACACTACGGTCTGACTCCATTAGGTCATTTTACCGTGAATCCTGAGATCCAACCTGGCGCGCAGCGTTTACATCAAATACGAACACAGTTGGTTGAGCAGAAGGCCGCATGCGTCTTTGCTGAGCCACAATTCAGGCCGGCCGTGATTGAAGCCGTTGCCAGAGGGACCAAAGTGCGTTCGGGCACGCTGGATCCACTCGGGACGAACATCACCCCAGGTAAAGATAGCTATGTGACATTCCTCTCACAGCTGTCCAGCCAATATGCGAGCTGCCTGAATGGAGAATAGAGGAAACTTAAGTGCAGCAGATTGCCCGCGCTGTCGCCATAGCGTTCAATAATTTACCCCGACCTCACCGCATCATGCTGGGGTCGCTCACCGTCGTAACTCTGGCCGTCACCGTCTGGCGGCCTTACGTTTATCATCCTGGCAGTGAAAGCCCGATTGTGAAAACGGTCGAGCTGGAAAAGAGTGAGCTGCGCACGCTGCTCCCGGAAGCCAGTGAACCTATCGATCAAGATACGCCGTCCCCCGCTGATGATGTGCCTAAAGATGAAATCGATGAAGATGTGCCGGATGAAAGCGGCACGCACGACTATGTCGTTTCCACCGGCGACACGCTCAGCAGCGTACTGAATCAGTATGGCATTGATATGTCTGATATCAGCCAGCTGGTGAAGGCGGATAAAGACCTGCGTAATCTGCAGATCGGCCAGCAGCTGTCGTGGACGCTCACCGATGATGGTCAGCTTCAGCGCCTCAGTTGGGAAGTTTCCCGCCGTGAAACCCGTACTTACGATCGTTCCGGCGAAGGCTTTAAATCGTCCGCGGCGATGCAGAAGGGCGAGTGGCAGAACAAGGTACTGAGCGGCGTGGTTAACGGCAGCTTCGTCAGCAGCGCCCGCTCGGCAGGCCTGACCGGCGGCGAAATCAGCGCGGTGATCAAATCACTGCAGTGGCAGATGGATTTCCGCAAGCTGCGCAAAGGCGATCGCTTCGCGGTGCTGATGTCGCGTGAAATGATGGACGGTAAAAGCGAGCAGAGCGAACTGCAGGGCGTGCGTATGAGCAGCGGGGGCAAAGATTACTACGCTATCCGCGCTGAAGACGGCAAGTTCTATGACCGCAGTGGTTCCGGTCTGGCGCGCGGCTTTATGCGTTTCCCCACGGTGAAACAGTACCGCGTCTCCTCTAACTTTAATCCGCGCCGCGTCAACCCGGTCACCGGGCGTATCGCGCCGCACAAAGGCGTCGACTTTGCCGTGCCGGTCGGTACCCCGGTGCTGGCGGTGGGTGATGGTGAAGTGATCGTCTCCAAGCGCAGCGGCGCTGCGGGCAACTATGTGGCTATCCGCCACGGTCGCCAGTATATGACGCGCTATATGCACCTGAAAAAGCTGCTGGTGAAGCCAGGTCAGAAGGTGAAACGCGGTGACCGTATTGCGCTGTCCGGCAATACCGGGCGCTCCACC
The DNA here is from genome assembly GCF_029967685.1 of Erwinia sp. V90_4. Taxonomy (NCBI): domain Bacteria; kingdom Pseudomonadati; phylum Pseudomonadota; class Gammaproteobacteria; order Enterobacterales; family Erwiniaceae; genus Erwinia; species Erwinia sp. V90_4. The sequence continues at coordinate 29,030 of NZ_JASCAQ010000037.1, forward strand.
GGGCCTCACGTGCATTACGAAATCTGGATTAACAATCAGGCAGTCAACCCATTAACGGCCAAGCTGCCGCGTATGGAAGGGCTGGCCGGTAAAGAGCGTCGCGACTACCTTGCGCAGGTGCGTGAAGTGGTGCCCAAGCTGCGATTTGAATAATTCAGCTGCATGAAAAATGAGCCGATGGGTGTTGCCGTCGGCTTTTTTTTTAGGCAGGCAGAGGCTAAATGACCAATAACATTGCAAATTTGCCCGTCAGCACTATCATAAGCCCGTTATTGTTCGAGGCCAGTGCATGGAAAACAGAAAAAAAAGTAACGTTGAGTTTATACCCACCTTTCAGAAATCCTTTCTTTTACCGCGTTACTGGGGGAGCTGGCTGGCGGTAGGTGCCTTTGCTGGTCTGGCGCTGGTTTCCCCGCGCCTGCGCGACCCGCTGCTGGGTGCGCTGGGGCGTTTTGCCGGCAAGCTGGCGCGCAGCGCGCGACGTCGTGCGCAGATTAACCTGCTGTACTGCATGCCTGAGAAGACCGAAGCCGAGCGCGAGCAGATTGTCGATGAGATGTTTGCCACGGCACCGCAGTCGATGGCGATGATGGGCGAGCTGGCTATCCGCCCGAAGAGCGCAATCAAACGCATTCGCTGGCACGGCCGTGAGATTATCGAACCGATGCGCGCAGCGGGTCAGAATGTGATCTTCCTTGTGCCGCACGGCTGGGCGGTCGATATTCCGGCAATGGTGCTGGCTTCCGAAGGGCAGCCGATGGCGGCGATGTTCCATAACCAGAGCGATCCGGTGATGGACTATGTCTGGAACAGCGTACGTCGCCGTTTTGGTGGCCGTATGCACGCCCGTAATGATGGTATCAAACCGTTTATCAGCTCTATCCGTCAGGGTTACTGGGGCTACTATCTGCCCGATCAGGACCACGGTGCCGAGCACAGCGAGTTTGTCGATTTCTTCGGCACCTATAAAGCCACGCTACCCGCGCTGGGCCGCATGATGAAAGTGTGCCGCGCCAGAGTGGTGCCGCTGTTCCCGGTGTACGACAGCAAAACGCATATGCTGGATATCTGGCTGCGCCCGCCGATGGATGATTTGGTGGATGTGAACGATCAGACACTGGCGCGGCGGATGAATGAAGAGGTCGAAATCTTTGTGCGGCCGAACCCGGAGCAGTACACCTGGATCCTCAAGCTGATCAAAACGCGTCGTCCGGGTGAGGTTGAGCCTTACGATCGTAAAGAGCTCTACCCGAAGAAATAAGCAGTTTGCGCGTAGGGGTCGGGCATGCCCGACCCGCTACGAATGGGCGAGGCATGCCTCGCCACTACGTCCAATATCAATCCAACGCCGAACGGCGCTTTCTCTCCCGCAGGAACGCACGCACCAGCCAGCACCAGAGCAGGCCGCAGGCCAGATTTGCCAGGCTGAAAGCACGCGTGCCGTCGCTGAAGTAAGCAAACTTCGCCAGCTCAATCCCCAGCGCGAACACCAGAATACTCACCATACCGAGCATCGCGGCCACGCTGCCTTTGCCTGCGCTGCTGGAAAACAGCGTCAGACGATACAGCCCGGCATTGACCAGCCCGGTGCCGAAGCCATAAATGCTCAGCCCGGCAGTCAGCCACAGATAGCTGTGGCCGTCGATCAGCGCGGCAATGGCGGCAATTCCCAGCCCCAGAAGGATCGGCCAGGCACCCAGGCGCAGCGGGAAGTCGATCGGCACGCGGGAAGCCAGCTTACCCAGCGTCAGGTTACCGGCAATCATCGCGACAAACACCGGCAGCTGCAGCAGCGCATAGTCCATGCGCGACAGCCCCTCGTCGTGGATCAGGATCACAGGCGACAGCGCCACCCAGGCCAGGCAGGGAATGGTGACCAGGCCGATCGCCAGCGAACCGCTCATCACCTGACGGTCCTTCACCAGTGCCAGGTAGCCTTTGCCGAGTGATTTCAGCGACAGCGACATCTGCCTGTCGCCTGCGGTTTCCGGCATGGTACGCCACAGTCCAACCAGCGCCACGGCGGTCACCACGCCAAACAGCCAGAACATGGTGCGCCAGTCGCTGAACTCAAGGAATGCCGCACCCGCCAGCGGGCCCGCTAACGGCGCCAGCAGGGCAACGTTCGCCATCAGCGCCATAATGCGCACGCTCAGGGCCTCGTCGAATGCTTCCTGTATGGCGGCATAACCGACGGCGCCGATAAAGCACAGGCTGATGCCCTGCAGGAAACGCAGCAGGACAAACTGCTCAATGCTCTGCACCCAGTGGGTCGCCATACAGGTCAGCATAAAGAAGGCGACGCCTGAGAGCATCACCGGGCGGCGGCCGAGCTTGTCGGACAGCGGCCCGAGCAGCCACTGCAGCACAATGCCGCCAATCAGATAGGCGGTCAGCGAGGCAGATACCCACTCCGGGCCGACCTTAAACTCGCTGGTCACCAGCAGCATGCCGGGCTGGATCATATCGTGGGCGATATAGGTGGCAAACTCAAACAGCACCAGTGACAGCGGGAAAATCAGATGTCGCCGGGTAAGGTTTGCTATGGGGATAAATGACGCCATTCCGGCTCCCTCCTGGAATTAATGGAAAGTAAAAAAAGCGCGGCCGCCTGAGCGACCGCGCTAACATACCGCATTTTTACCTGATAACACTGCACAATTATGAATTATCTAAAACGGGCAATCGGATTGTGCAATACGCCGGAAAACTTCAGGTTCTCTGCCGGATCGGCCAGATTGATCATCTGCTGGTTGTTCGCCAGCTGCAGGCGGTTAAGGCAGGAGCGCTGGAACGTTTCGGCAAACAGGTCGTAGCGCGCAAACTTGCGGGCAAACTGTGGATGCGCCTGCTGATACTCCTGCACGCAGTGAGCCACGGCCTGCCAGAAACGCGCTTCGGGTAGCGTGCCGGACTGGTCGAGAATGGCGCTGACAAAGCGGAAGATGCAGTCGAAGACGTCGGTGAAGATCGACAGCAGCTTTAGCGGCTCCGGCACGTCCACCGCCAGGCGCTGCACGTTATCCGGCAGCTCGGCATCCGGGTTCATTACCGCAATCTCTTCGCCGATATCTTTCATATAGGCGCTGACCGGAATATTGTTCTGCAGCAGCAGGATCAGGTTCTCGCCGTGCGGCATAAACACCAGGTCGTGCTGATAGAAGCAGTGCAGTAACGGGCTGAGGTAGCAGCGCAGATAGCGCGCGACCCAGTCGGCCGCGTCGAGGCCTGAATCGGCAATCAGCGCAGGCAGCAGCGGCTGCTGGTTGGCATCAAGGTGCAGGAATGACGCCATGGTCATCAGCCGCTGGCCGGGCTGCAGCTGTGCCATCGGGTTATCGCGCCACAGGGCGGCAAACATCTTCTTGTAGGCCGAGTCGCCGCTGATGGCCTGCTCGTAATAGCGGTTGTGATAGCCGATAGCCGCCACTTCGCGCAGGATGCGGAAATCGCACTGCTGCAGCCAGCTGTCATTTTTCACCAGCTCTGCCAGCCAGTGATTGATCGCCGGGGTGGTCGCCATATAGTACGGCGACAGGCCGCGCATAAAGCCCATGTTCAGCACCGACAGCGCGGTTTTGACGTAGCGTTTCGTCGGCTGGCTGCGGTTGAAGAAGGTGCGGATCGACTGCTGTGCCTGGTAAACATCATCCCCCGCTCCCAGCCAGATAATATCGCGGGCGGCAATATCGGCGGCGAACACCGTCAGCAGCTTGTTGTACCACTGCCACGGATGGACCGGCATCAGCAGATAGTCCTGCTGCGCCACGCCCAGATTATCGAGCTGCTGATGGAAGGCGGCCAGGGTGGTATCGCCCAGCTCATCGCGCATCAGCTGCTGATACTCCAGCTCATCCAGGCTGGCAAAGTGCGCATTGCGGCGATGCACCGCAACCCAGATCAGATTGATCGGCGCGGCGGCTTCCGGTGCATAGGCCAGGTAATCCCGGGCATCAAAACCGATGCGGCCATTGTTGGCGACAAAGCAGGGATGGCCTTCGCTCATGGCGGCTTCTACCGTCTGGAAATCGGCGCGAACCAGTTCGGCGCTGCTGAGGCTGTTTTTTTGCAGCTTGAAGACCGAGCTGCACAGCGTGCTGGTGATCTCCTCCATGTAGGTCGCCAGCAGGTTGGGGGGAATACCGATCTGCTGATTGAACTCGACGATAAACTGCAGCGCATCCAGCGGCAGCGGCGCGCCGTTATTCAGCTTTTGCAGCGACTGTTCGTCGATTGCCCAGTGATCGAGCGCCATGCGCCGGGCGCGGAACTGATATTCGCACTCGCTGGCTGGAACGGGCAGGCGATAGCGGTCATCGCCCAGCGCCTGCGGCGTGATAATCAGCTCGTGTGAGAACTCGGCAATGGCTTTGCGCAGCAGCAGGCGGTTAGCCTGTTCCCAGTGGGGGCCGGGCAGATGGCTGCCGCTCAGCAGCGGGGAAGGGGTGGTCATGGTCAGGGTCTCCTGTTGCAGTGCCTGTTGGTAATCTTCGCGCTGGCAAAACGCCAGCCACGCGGTTTTGTGACCCATATCAATCTGGTGCTGGTACTGGAAGCCGGCACGCTTATTTAGCGGGTGGATCCTGGCGTTATTCACATCCGGTTCGACCACCACGCGCTGGACCTCAGGGCGACTGAACATAAAGTCCATCACCACGGTAAACACCTGCCAGCTGAACTGCGGACGCGGCTGAGTAGCGGGGGCGATGAGGATGTGCATCCCGTAGTCGCCGTCGCGCGCCGGATAATATTTACCGACTTCATCGCGCTGCGCCTGATAGCACTCGATGAGAAACACCGGTTCGCCGTCGCAGCAGCCAACCAGCGCTGCGTGCGGATCGCTGGCGGTCAGCTGCTGATAAAACTGGCTGACCTGCTCCAGCGTATCCTGCTGCATGCCCCAGAAGCGGGCGTAGTCGCGCGTTACCCAGCTGTGGATTACGGCGGCATCTTCAGGCTGCAGCGGGCGCAGCGAGAACGCTCCCGCCGGACGTGAGGTGGTGAAAATAGCGGATGACATCATATTACTGCTCCTCGCAGGCGGGGAAGGTCTGGAAGGCGATACGGCGCTCAACGGGATAGACTTCCCGCCCGGTCAGTTCGCGGATCAGCACCGAGTTGCGGTAGCACGCCATGCCGAGGTCCGGGGTGACAAAGCCGTGGGTATGCAGCTCTGCGTTCTGCACAAACACCTGATTGTTGCGGTCGATACTGTAGTTACGCTGCACGTCGTAGCGGCCTTTATCATCCCAGCGCAGCCGCTGGGCGATCCCCTCAATAAACTGCGGCGGCTGATAGTGATAGCCAGTCGCCATGACGATGCCCTCGCTGCGGCGCGTGTAGCTGCGGTCCTGCTCCTGCTGATGCAGCGTTAGCTCAAATTCGCCCTGCGGCAGCCAGCGCAGAGCGGTGAGGGCCGAGTGGGTAAACAGATTGACGTCAAGCGCACCGTCCAGCTGCTTAACGTACATCAGGTCATAAATCGCGTTAATCAGCTCGCTGTTGATGCCTTTATAGAGGTTCTTATGCTGGGCGTTGAGGCTATCGCGCTTCTCCGCAGGCAGCTGGTGGAAGTAATCCACCCACTCCGGCGAGGTCATCTCCAGCGTCAGCTTGCTGTACTCCAGCGGGTAGAAGCGCGGGGCGCGGGTCACCCAGTTGAGCTGGTAGCCAAATTTATCGATGTCGCCAAGCAGGTCATAGTAGATCTCCGCCGCGCTCTGGCCGCTGCCGAGTACGGTAATCGAACGCTTCTGCTGCAGCTGGGCTTTGTTCACCAGGTACTGGCTGGAGTGCGTCAGGCGCTGCTGATGCGGCTTGCTGCACTCCGGTAGCCAGGCCTGCGGGCCGGTGCCCAACACCAGGCGGCGCGTCAGCCACTGCTGGCGCTCCCCGCTGCGGCTGTCGTGGCTGCGCACGCGGTAGCACTGCAGCGGCTCATCCCAGCTGACGTCATCAACCCGGCTGTTCCAGCGCAGATTAGTCAGCTGACCGGCGGCCCACTGGCAGTACAGGTTGTACTCTTTGCGCATCAGGAAGAAATCTTCGCGGATGTAAAATGAGTAAATCTTGCCCTGCTGCTTCATGTAGTTGAGCAGGCTGAAGCGGCTGGTGGGGTCAGCCAGCGTGACCAGGTCGGCCATAAACGGCGTCTGCAGATGCGCGCTCTCCAGCATCATGCCGGTGTGCCAGTCGAAGCCGGGATTCTGATCGAGGAAGAGGCCATCGAGATCCTCCAGCGGCTCGGTCAGGCAGGCAAGGCTGAGGTTGAACGGTCCGATGCCAATGCCGATAAAATCGTAAATTTTACTCATGATGCTGGCCTCCTGTGCGCGGCTGGCTGAGCAGCTCGCGCCCGTAATGAACGATAAGCGCGAGGGTATCCTGCAGGTCAGCGAGGGTGGTATTGGGGTTGAGCAGGGTGATTTTCAGATACTGACGGCCATCCACTTTGGTTCCGGCGACCACGGCATTGCCCGAGCGGAACAGCGCCTTGCGCACCCCGGTATTCAGCTCATCGAGCTGCGCATCGCTGTAGCCTGCTTTCGGCACCAGACGAAACACCTGAGTGGTCAGTTCGGGGGCGTGCAGCACCTCCATCACCGGGTGATCGCGCAGCAGCTGGTGCGCCTGCTGACAGCGCTCCAGCAGGCCGTCAAATGCGCTGCCGAGCGTTTCTGCGCCCATAATGCGCAGCGTCAGCCACATTTTCAGCGCGTCGAAGCGGCGGGTGGTTTGAATGCTTTTATTCACCAGATTTGGCGTGCCTTCCTGCTGCGCGCTGAGCGGGTTCAGGTAGTCGGCGTGATGCGTGACGTGGCGCAGATGGCGTTTATCGCGCACCATGAAGGCGCCACAGCTGACGGTCTGGAAGAAGGATTTGTGATAATCCACCGTCACCGAGTCCGCCAGTTCAATGCCCTCCAGCCGCTCGCGGTGCAGGTTTGACACCAGCAGCCCGCAGCCGTAGGCGGCGTCGACGTGCATCCATAGCCCGTAGCGGCGGCTGAGTGCGGCAATGGCGGGCAGGGGATCGATACTGCCAAAATCGGTGGTGCCGCTGGTGGCGACCACGGCAATCGGGATTAATCCCTGCTGCAGACAGGCTTCAATCTCGCGCTGCAGCTCCCCGGCATCCATACGGAACTTGTCATCGTGCGCCACTGGGATCACCGCGTCGTAGCCTAATCCCAGCAGCGCTGCGGATTTTTGAATGCTGAAGTGGCTGAGGCCGGAAGTGAAAATGCGCCATTTACTGGCGTCGGCAGGCAGCCCGTTCTGCTTGATGGTGCGCCCGGGATGGCTGCGTTCGTAACCGCTGTCACGCGCCAGCAGCATCGCCATCAGGTTTGACTGCGTGCCGCCGCTGGTGAAGATGCCGTCGGCGCTGGCGGGCAGGCCACAGCGTTTCAGCGTCCAGTCGATCACCTTCTGCTCGATCAGCGTGGCGCCTGCGCTCTGGTCCCAGGTATCCACCGAGCTGTTCACGGCGGCCATCAGCTGTTCGGCCAGCAGGGAAGGGAGCACCACCGGACAGTTGAGGTGGGCAATGTATTTGGGATGGTGGAACCACACGGCGTCCTTAAGCCACAGCTGCTGGAGTTCAGCCAGCGCAGACTCCTCGTCAGCCAGTGGCCGGTCAAGGTCGACGCTGGCGAACGCCGGTGCCAGCTCATGCGGCAGGATGCCGCTAAAGGGTTTTTCTACATTGTGCAAGGTACTGGCAATCAGCGCGACTGCCCGCTCCGTCTGGCGGGAGTACGCTTGCAGCTGCGCATCATTGAAAATGAATTTTTCCGCGGGCAGAGATGGCGCCTCTGACTGTGCGGTTTGCGAACGAAAGACCATACCCGTCACCTTATTTTTTGCGTAAGAAGCCCAGCCGTCATATTTTCCTGACAGCACGATCCGCCTGACGCGCTGCGTCAGTTCAGTATGTTTAATGTTTTTTGCCGGTTACTGTTTTCCGGTCAATAGGTTAAAGCGTGGGTTTTAGCGATGTGAGGTAATAAAACTCCTTTCAGTAGGGTTTAAATCGCTGTTAATGCCGTAGTAAAAGTGTGAATGAGATTATAAATAGTAATTATTATCATTCAATAGGATTAATGTGACAAAGATTGCATAAGCAAAGCTAATATCATGAGTGTGATCTGCATCACAAAAAAGAGGTTTTATAGGTGAAAAATATTCTGCAAGAGGAGATAAAAGGGAAAGCTGGCGGCAGGATTGCCGGAAGAAAAGTGAGAAAAGATTGGGCCTGAGCGGCCCAATCCTGTTGCGGATTACTCGACGCGCAGTACGCGGCTGGTATTGGTGGTGCCAGTGGTGCTCATCACATCACCCTGAGTGACGATGACAAGATCGCCCGACATCAGGAAACCTTTTTCACGCAGCAGGTTAATGGCGTCGTGCGCTGCCGCTACGCCATCATTGTTGCTGTCAAAGAACACAGGCGTCACGCCGCGATAGAGCGCGGTCAGGTTCAGCGTGCGCTCGTGGCGCGACATGGCGAAGATCGGCAGGCCGGAGGTGATACGCGAGGTCATCAGTGCGGTACGACCGGATTCGGTCATAGTGATAATTGCGGTAACGCCCTGCAGATGGTTGGCGGCATACATCGCCGACATGGCAATGGCTTCTTCGATGTTGTCGAACTGCACGTCAAGGCGGTGCTTGGAGACGTTGATGCTGGGGATTTTCTCCGCGCCCAGGCACACTTTCGCCATTGCTGAAACGGTTTCCGCCGGATACTGTCCCGCTGCGGTTTCGGCCGACAGCATCACGGCATCGGTGCCGTCCAGTACGGCGTTCGCCACGTCCATCACCTCTGCACGGGTAGGCATTGGGTTAGTGATCATCGATTCCATCATCTGGGTCGCGGTGATCACGGAGCGGTTGAGCTGGCGCGCACGACGGATCAGCGCTTTCTGAATACCGACCAGTTCCGGATCGCCGATTTCAACCCCCAGATCGCCCCTGGCGACCATGACCACATCAGAGGCGAGAATGATGTCATCCATCGCTTCCTGGCTGGCAACGGCTTCGGCACGCTCAACTTTGGAGACGATTTTCGCTTCGCAGCCCGCTTCACGCGCCAGGCGGCGCGCATAGTTCAGGTCTTCTCCGCAGCGCGGGAAGGAGACGGCAAGGTAATCAACGCCGATTTTGGCTGCGGTCAGAATGTCAGCCTTATCTTTTTCCGTCAGCGCTTCAGCAGACAGGCCGCCGCCGAGCTTGTTGATGCCTTTATTATTAGAAAGCGGGCCGCCAACGGTCACTTCGGTAAACACCTTCATGCCCTGGACTTCCAGCACTTTCAGCTGCACGCGACCATCATCCAGTAGCAGAATATCCCCTGGAACCACGTCAGCCGGCAGGCCTTTATAGTCAATACCGACTTTTTCACGGTCGCCTTCACCTTTACCGAGGCTGGCATCCAGCAGGAAGCGTTCGCCGATATTCAGGAACACTTTGCCCTCTTTGAAGGTTGAAACACGAATTTTAGGGCCCTGAAGGTCACCCAGAATCGCCACATGCCGCCCCAGCTTAGCCGCAATTTCACGCACTTTATCTGCACGCATCTGGTGATCTTCTGCTGTGCCATGTGAGAAGTTCAGACGAACGACATTAGCGCCCGCCGCGATGACTTTTTCAAGGTTGTTATCGCGATCGGTGGCGGGCCCCAAAGTGGTTACGATCTTGGTTCTTCTGAGACGTCTTGACATGTATAACTCCGTTGACTTTGAGTGTGGTGTTGCGGGAGCAAGCACTACTTAGGCTGTATCTCTAGTTATATGATATGGGCCAGATGAATTCGACCCTTTACCGTCGTTACTGATTAAAAAACGGTTAATTACTGGCGCGTCAGAGCAGAAATCAGGCTCTCTTTCTCGAAGCGTGAATCCTTGAGGGCTTCTTTCACCCGCTTCAGGTTATCGCGAAATTTCGCCCCGCGCCGCAGGGTGAAACCGGTGGCCAGAACGTCAATCAGGGTGAGCTGCGCCAGTCTGGAAACCATTGGCATATAGATATCGGTGTCTTCGGGAACGTCCAGCGTCAGAGCCAGTGTGGCCTCGCGGGCAAGTGGCGAGCCGGGAGAGGTGATAGCCAGCACGGTGGCATCATTTTCACGGGCCAGCATTGCCAGTTCGACCATACTTTTGGTGCGCCCGGTATGGGAGATCAGCACCATCACATCGCCTTCACCGCTGTTCATACAGCTCATGCGCTGCATCACAATATCATCTGAATAGATGACGGGGACATTGAAGCGAAAAAATTTATTCATCGCATCGTGCGCGACAGCGGCGGATGCGCCCAGGCCAAAAAAGGCGATTTTCTTCGACTGGGTGAGCAGATCGACCGCGCGATTGACGGCATTAACGTCCAGACTCTGTTTCACCCGGTCGAGACCGGCCATCGCCGATTCGAAAATTTTGCCGGAATAGGACTCGACGCTGTCATCCTGTTCAACATTACGGCTGACATAGGGCGTGCCGATTGCCAGGCTTTGAGCCAGCTGGAGTTTAAAATCTGGAAAACCGTTGGCATCCAGACGGTGGCAGAAGCGATTAACCGTCGGTTCGCTGACGCCGGCAGCACGTGCCAGCAGCGCAATGCTGGAGTGCATCGCGGTGGCCGGGGAGGCGAGGATCACTTCTGCCACCTTGCGTTCGGATTTGCTCAAATTTTCCAGTTGTAACTGAATTTTTTCCAGCATATTCATATTGCTACCCGCTCATACATTCTGACGATTTCAATCAAAGGAGAAATCGATGTCATTTTGTAGAGAATATACAATGCGCTACAGGCCCGGTGGCAGTAGCATAACGACAATACTTTACATTTTTTGCCAGAGTTTGAGCTGTGTCTGATTTTCACAACTGTAATAACAGTAACAAAAATGTCGAAAAATTACGCACAAACTGAGTGCCACCCCCTGAGGTTTGTCACTAAATTAGGCATTGGTTGAATACATTGTGCCTGAGTGCGTCCGGCTGGTTTACGCGGACCGGGCAAAAGCAGTACATTGTATTGAAACAAAATTACAATAAGAGTCTGTCTGACTACGGAATTTTAGGGACAGGCTAATCCTGCAACGAGGAGAATGAAATGGCGGTTACACAAACAGCCCAGGCATGCGATCTGGTCATTTTCGGTGCCAAAGGCGACCTTGCACGCCGGAAACTGTTGCCCTCACTGTACCAATTAGAAAAAGCCGGTCAGATCCATGAGGACTCCCGCATCATCGGCGTTGGCCGCGCTGAGTGGGATAAAGCAGCCTATACCAAGGTGGTGCGTGAAGCGCTGGAAACCTTCATGAAGGAGAAAATCGACGAAGCGCTGTGGGATAAGCTCAGCAACCGCCTCGATTTCTGCAACCTGGATGTGAACGACAGCAGTCATTTCCCCCGCCTCGGTAAGATGCTGGACCAGAAAAAACGCGTCACTATCAACTATTTCGCTATGCCACCAAGCACTTTCGGCGCGATCTGTAAAGGGCTGGGCACTGCCAAGCTGAATGCGCACCCGGCGCGCGTAGTGATGGAAAAACCGCTGGGCACTTCGCTGGCGACCTCGCAGGAAATTAACGATCAGGTCGGTGAGTACTTCGACGAGAGCCAGGTTTTCCGTATCGACCACTACCTCGGTAAAGAGACGGTGCTTAACCTGCTGGCGCTGCGTTTTGCTAACTCGCTGTTTGCTTCCAACTGGGATAACCGCACCATCGACCACGTGCAGATTACCGTGGCCGAAGAAGTGGGAATCGAAGGCCGCTGGGGTTACTTTGACCAGGCTGGCCAGATGCGCGATATGATCCAGAACCACCTGCTGCAGGTTCTGACCATGGTGGCGATGTCACCGCCGGCGGACCTCTCTGCCGACCGTATCCGCGATGAAAAAGTGAAAGTGCTGCGCTCCCTGCGCCGTATTGACCACACCAACGTGCGTGAAAAAACCGTGCGTGGCCAATACACGTCCGGCTTCGTGCAGGGCAAAAAAGTGCCTGGCTACCTGGAAGAAGAGGGAGCGAACAAAACCAGCACCACGGAAAGCTTCGTCTCTATCCGCGTGGATATCGACGACTGGCGCTGGGCGGGCGTGCCGTTCTACCTGCGTACCGGTAAGCGTCTGCCGACCAAATGTTCTGAAGTGGTGGTCTACTTCAAGAATCCGGCGCTGAACCTGTTCAAAGATACCTGGCAGGAGCTGCCGCAGAACAAACTGACCATTCGCCTGCAGCCGGATGAAGGCATGGATATTCAGATCCTGAATAAAGTGCCAGGCCTGGACCACAAGCACAACCTGCAGACTACCAAGCTGGATCTGAGCTTCTCAGAAACCTTCAACCAGTCGCACCTGGCAGATGCCTATGAACGCCTGCTGCTGGAAACCATGCGCGGTATTCAGGCACTGTTCGTGCGCCGTGATGAAGTGGAAGAGGCGTGGAAGTGGGTCGACTCGATTATGGATGCCTGGGCTGCCGATAAAGAAGCGCCTAAGCCTTATCAGGCGGGCACCTGGGGGCCGGTGGCTTCCGTCGCGATGATCACCCGCGATGGTCGCTCATGGAATGAATTCGAGTAGTTCATGCCCGAACAGTAAAACCCGCTACGGCGGGTTTTTTTATGGTCAAAATTCAGATTCATTAAAAATGAACCTCCATTTTAAAAATGATCAGGTGGCATAGACGCCTGCGGGCTTTCTCCTGTATGGTAGAGCACGCAATCATATTCCTGACGCTGTAGGCGTCACTTTTGCCTGCAACGCTCCGCCAGGACGGAAGGCAGGCCCGACAGGAGAAGGTCACAGATGAGTCACTGGAAAACAAGCGCAGAACAGATCCTCACCACCGGCCCGGTCGTTCCGGTTATCGTAGTCAACAAGCTGGAGCACGCGGTACCGATGGCGAAAGCGCTGGTGGCGGGCGGCGTGCGCGTGCTGGAAGTGACGCTGCGTACTCCCTGTGCGATGGATGCCCTGAAAGCGATGGTGCGTGAAGTGCCGGAGGCGATTGTCGGTGCAGGGACGGTGTTAAACGCTCAGCAGCTGCAGGAAGTGACCGATGCTGGCGCGCAGTTTATTATCAGCCCGGGGCTGACTGAACCGCTGCTGAAGGCGGCCGTTGCCGGCTCTGTGCCGCTGATCCCCGGCATCAGTACCGTGTCTGAGCTGATGACCGGTCTTGATTATGGCCTGCGCGAATTTAAGTTCTTCCCGGCGGAAGCTAACGGCGGCGTGAAAGCCCTGCAGGCGATTGGCGGCCCGTTCCCGCAGGTGCGTTTCTGCCCGACGGGCGGGATCTCCCCGGCAAACTATCGCGACTATCTGGCGCTGAAAAGCGTGCTCTGCATCGGTGGTTCCTGGCTGGTGCCCGCCGACGCGCTGGAAGCAGGGGATTATGAGCGTATTACCCAGCTGGCGCGCGAAGCGGTGGCGGGCGCACGTTAAGCGAGCGAAGATGAAAAAAGGGCGCTGATATCAGCGCCCTGAGTTTTACCGCCTGCCAATTACCCGCTGACTTTAACCTGAGCAGCCGCTGCGACGGCACGCTGTACCGCATCATCAATATCATGACCGGTGGCCAGCGCCACGCCCAGCCGACGCTTACCCTGAATTTCCGGCTTGCCAAACAGGCGCAGCTGTAAACCCGCCCCGAGTGCTGCTGACAGATTGCCAAACTGCACGTTAGTGCTGTCCAGTTCTGGCAGGATCACTGCCGATGCCGCCGGGCCGTACTGACGAATGCCGCCAACGGGCAGGCCAAGGAAGGCACGCACGTGCAGCGCGAACTCGGAAACATCCTGCGAAATCAGCGTGACCATTCCGGTATCGTGCGGGCGCGGGGAGACTTCGCTAAACACCACCTCATCACCACAGACAAACAGCTCCACGCCAAACAGGCCGCGACCGCCAAGGGCGGTAACCACTTTCTGCGCAATATCCTGCGCGCGCTGCAGAGCCAGTTCGCTCATCTGCTGCGGCTGCCAGGATTCGCGGTAGTCGCCATCTTCCTGACGGTGGCCGATGGGCGCACAGAAGTGGATACCGTCAACCGCATTAATGGTCAGCAGCGTAATTTCAAAATCAAACTTCACCACGCCTTCAACGATGACGCGGCCCGCGCCGGCACGGCCACCCTGCTGGGCATATTCCCAGGCGGCATCCAGCTGCGAGGCTGTGCGAATAAAGCTTTGACCTTTGCCGGATGAGCTCATGACGGGCTTGACGATGCACGGGAAGCCAATCTCATCAGCCGCTGCGAGAAAGGCTTCACGGCTGTCGGCGAACTGGTAGGTTGAGGTAGGCAGCGCCAGCTCTTCTGCCGCCAGGCGGCGGATACCTTCGCGATTCATGGTCAGCTTCGCCGCGCGGGCGGTGGGCACCACGTGCTGGCCCTGTTTTTCCAGCTCGATCAGCATATCGGTGGCAATCGCTTCGATTTCCGGCACCACAAAGTCCGGTTTCTCCTGGGCGACCAGCGCAGCCAGCGCGGCGCCGTCCAGCATGTTGATAACATGACTGCGGTGCGCAACGTGCATTGCCGGGGCATCTGCGTAACGGTCAACGGCGATAACTTCCACGCCCAGACGCTGGCACTCCAGCGCCACCTCTTTGCCCAGTTCACCAGATCCTAACAGCATTACGCGGGTTGCTGCAGGGCGCAGCGCGGTTCCAAGAGTCGTCATAATCTCTACCTGAATGGATTAAAAAAACGCGCGCAGTATAAACGAAAACGTTTGCGTATTCATCCGGCAGTTTGCACTTGAGTCAAAAAAGCGCCGCTGCTATACTGTATAAAAATACAGTTAAACGGGACGAAAATCATGGCTGTTGAGATCAAATACGTTGTCGTCAGAAAAGGTGAGGAAAAGATGACATTTGCCAGCAAGAAAGAAGCCGATGCCTACGACAAGATGCTCGACATGGCGGAAGTGTTCTCTGACTGGCTGAGCGCCAGCCCGCTGGAGATAGACGAGCAGCAGGGCGAGGCGCTTGGCCTCTACCTGGCCGAGAATAAAGATGCGCTGCAGCAGATCCTGCGCACCGGCAAGCTGCCGGAAGAGAGCAGCGCGGCCGACGGCAGCGAAGACGCCGCCGAAGGCAAACTGCGCGCGGTTTAACCTGCCCTGTAGGGGTCAGGCATGCCTGACCCTGGCCCCTGGCCCCTGGCCCCTGACCCCTGGGGACGCATGCTTCAACCCTACAGTACGCCACGCAGGGCATTCATTGCCGCTGCTGCCGTAGCAAACGGATCGGCCGCCTTACGCCGATCGTTAAACACCTCCAGTCCTATTGGCCCGCGGTAGTCAATCTTCTGCAAATGGCCCAGTAAATCCTCCAGCGGATAATGGCCCTCTCCCGGCAGCAGGCGCTGATGACGGGCGACATCAACCAGACTGCCATCTTCCGGCTGCTTGTCGAGGTCGGAGAGCTGCACCAGATAAATTTTGTCTGCCGGAATACCCGCCAAATCTTCAACGCTGCGCTGGCGCACAAATATATGAAAGGCATCAACGACCAGCCCCAGGTTGGGCGCATCGATGCGCTTCACCAGCTGCCAGGCGGCGGCGGTGTTATTGATCTGCTGGCTCCAGGCCATCGCTTCATATGCCACGCGTAATCCCCGCCCGGCGGCCTGCGCCACCAGCCAGCGCAGATCGTCTTCCACCCGTTCAGCCTGGCAGCGCGCATGGGTTGAGGCGGGAACCAGTACGGTAGATGCCCCCAGCTGCTGTGCCGTGGTCATCATCCGCAGGGCTTCCTGGCGCTTGCTGTCGCGCAGATCGTCCGGCGCGCCGTCAAAGTCCAGCAGAACCTGGTAATCGGTCAGACCAAGCGAGCGCGAACGGCATAACGCCGTCAGACTTTCCACGCCACCTTCTGCTGCCTCAACATCCTGCTGCCACAATTCAACCTGAGCGAAACCTGCCCGGGCAGCGGCTGCAAGCTTTTCCTGCGGGTTGCCCCCTAACAGTACGGTATTGATAAAGAGTGGATTGGTTGAAAATCTCATGTGGCTCCTTAAGCTGTTTTCCCCTGGCCTTTTAAAATAGGAACAAATTACCGTCTCCACCAGCAGGGGAACGGTAACAAACAGTGAAAATTTTAGCGCCTTTTCATGCTTTGACGTTTCCTGACGCGGGGTCACCTATTGTGGTGTTTTCTGGCAATGAAGGAGTGAGTATGAGCAACTGGCTGCAACAGATTCAGACGGTATTAGGCAAAGCGGGTAAATCGTCCGGTGGTGAAGGCCTGAGCAAGATGCTGGCGCCCGGGGCACTCGGCGGGCTGGCTGGATTACTGATTGCCAGTAAGTCATCGCGTGGATTGCTGGCTAAATACGGTAAAAATGCGCTAATCATTGGCGGCAGCGCCGCCGCAGGTGCCGTGCTGTGGAATAAATATAAGCAGCGCGTCAGCGAAACGCATCAGGATGAGCCGCAGTTCGGCCAGCAGAGCACGCCGGTCGATCGCCGCGCTGAACGACTGATTGAAGCGCTGGTGTTCGCGGCAAAAAGCGACGGGCATATTGATGCAGAAGAGCGCAAAGCCATCGATCAGCATATTCACCAGTCGGGATTGGGCACGCAGGCCGAGCAGATTGTTCAGCGCGCCATCGACCGGCCACTGGACCCGAATACGCTGGCTGCGGATGTGAAAAATGAAGAGGAAGCGCTGGAAGTCTATTTCCTCAGCAATCTGGTGATCGACGTCGACCACTTTATGGAGCGCAGCTACCTGCAGGCGCTGGGCGATGCGTTGAAAATCCCCGCCGACGTGCGGCAGTCGATTGAAACGGATATCCGCGCCGAAAAACAAAAACTTCCTGCCTGAACCTGAAGGCGGTGAAGTTATCGCCTTTCAGCTCATCCCCCGTGCTGATTGCCAGATTGTTCGCCATAACCCCTTGGCAATCAGCCGGGTTGCTGCCAACCTTACAGACAGACACAGCAACCGCGAAGATAATATGACACCTCCTAAAGCACAAAAAATCCCTCATGTGATGTCGCTGCACGGCGATACGCGCACCGATAACTACTACTGGCTGCGCGACGATGAGCGTGAAAACCCGCAGGTGCTGGCGCATCTGCGCGCTGAAAATGATTACTGCAAAGCGGCATTACTGCCGCAGCAGGCGCTACAGGAACAGCTGCTGAAGGAAATTGTCGAGCGCATCCCCCAGCGTGACCACTCAGTGCCCTATGTGAAAAAAGGCTACCGCTATCAGAGCCGCTATGAAGAGGGCAATGAGTACACCCTCTATACCCGCCAGCCTGCTGAGACCACAACCCCGGACGTCTGGGACACGCTGCTGGACGGCAACGAGCGTGCCGCAGACAGCGAGTTCTATACTTTAGGCGGCGTGGCGATCAGCCCGGATAACCAAGTGATGGCGGTGGCGGAAGATTTCCTCTCGCGCCGGGTGTATGGCATCCGCCTGCGCAATTTACGCAGCGGGGAGTGGTATCCGGAGGTGCTGGAAGGCGTGGCTTCCAGCATGACCTGGGCGGCCGACTCGCGCACGCTCTACTATGTGTTGAAAGACAAAAAGACGCTGCTGCCTTATCAGGTCTGGCGCCATACGCTTGGGACGCCGCAGTCTCAGGACCAGCTGGTGTATGAAGAGCTGGACGATACGTTCTACGTCAGCGTTTATAAGACCACCTCTGAGCAGTTTGTGGCTATTGCGCTTGGCAGCAGCACCACCAGTGAGATCCTGCTGCTGGATGCTGAGCAGCCGGATGCGCAGCCGCAGGTTTTCATCCCGCGCCGCAAGGATCACGAATACAGCGTGGATCACTACCAGCAACAGTTCTATATACGTTCCAACCGCGAAGGCAAAAATTTCGGCTTATACCGCAGTGACCGTTTCGATGAGCAGCACTGGCAGACGTTGATTGCTCCGCGTAACAACATTGTGCTGGAGGGTTATGCGCTGTTTCGCGACTGGCTGGTGGTGGAGGAGCGCGAGCGTGGGTTGACCAGCCTGCGGCAGATCAACTGGCAGAGCGGGGAGAGCAGCGCCATTGCTTTCGATGACCCGGCCTACGTCACCTGGATCGGCTACAACCCCAGCCCGGACAGCAGCAAGCTGCGCTATGGCTACTCCTCAATGACCACACCCGATACGCTGTTTGAGCTGGATCTCGACAGCGGCGAGCGCGAAGTGCTGAAGCAGACCGAAGTGAAGGGGTTTGATGCCGGTGAGTACCTCAGCGAGCGTCTGTGGATCAGCGTGCGTGACGGCGTTGAAGTACCGGTTTCGCTGGTTTACCGCAAGGACAGCTTTACGCCAGGCAGCAATCCACTGTTAGTGTACGGCTATGGTTCTTACGGCAGCAGCATGGATGCCGACTTCAGCGCCAGCCGTCTCAGCCTGCTTGACCGTGGTTTTGTCTTTGCCCTGACGCATATTCGCGGCGGTGGCGAGATGGGCCAGCAGTGGTACGACGATGGGCGTCTGCTGAATAAGCTCAACACTTTTCACGACTTTATCGACATCACCAATGCGCTGGTGGAAAAAAGTTATGGCGACCCGGCAAAACTTTACGCCATGGGCGGAAGCGCCGGTGGCCTGCTGATGGGGAGCGTAATCAATAGTGTGCCGGAGCGTTTCCACGGTGTCGTCGCGCAGGTGCCGTTTGTTGACGTCGTCACCACCATGCTGGATGAGACTATCCCGTTGACCACCGGTGAGTATGATGAGTGGGGCAACCCCAACGACGAAAAGTATTACCACTACATCAAACAGTACAGCCCGTATGACAACGTCAGCGCCCAGGCCTATCCGCACCTGCTGGTGACGACCGGGCTGCATGACTCCCAGGTGCAGTACTGGGAACCGGCAAAATGGGTGGCAAAACTGCGCGAGCTGAAGACCGATGACAACCTGCTGTTGCTGGACACCGATATGGATTCCGGCCACGGCGGTAAATCAGGACGTTTTAAAGCGTATGAAGGCGTGGCGCTGGAATATGCGTTTCTTATCGCGCTGGCGACCGGACTGCTGCCCGGTCAGAACGCTTAATCAACCGCGCTCAGCGCCCGCTGCATAGCGCTGCGTAAGTCGGGCTTTAGATCCGTGATATTTTTTAGCATCCATTTTAAATATCCCGGATCTTTCTTCGCGACATCATCCACTTTCTGCCCACGATATTTGCCGAACGGGAAGGTATTTACCGAGCCCTGCACCTGCATTCGGCGCACCATCTCGGCGGCATCCCAGCCGCTAAACGACATAATGCGGATCAATAAAGCGGCAGTGACGTAGCAGTCGTACAGCGCGCGGTGGGCGTGCAGATCGGCAGGTGGCTCGACGTCCAGCTGCAGCGTCTCGCGCAGCGCCTGGTTACTGTATTTGAGGCCGGGCCACAGGCGGCGAGACAGCGTCATGGTGCAGATCCACTCACCGTGCATCTCCGGCAGCATACGGCGGTCAAAGCTGGCGTTATGCGCCACGTAATGGCTGCTGCCGTGATAGCGACCGATAGCCTGTTCGATGGTCGGTTTACCGTGCACCATCGCTGGGGTAATTCTGTGGATCGCCATCGCCTGGTGGCTGATAGGGCGGTCGGGGGAGATCAGGTCGCTCATCGGATTGACGATCTGCCCGTCCACCACATCGACTGATGCCACTTCGACGATGCCACCCTGCAGCCCGCAGGTTTCCGTGTCTATCACGCGTAACATAACTTCTCCCGTTTACAGATTTGACGGGCAGGGTAACGGATGTGCCTCTCCCTGCCAATGGCTGGCGTTGCGCCGGGCAACAATCAGCTGCTCACCCTCGCCGCCGCGCACTACCTGACGACCGCTCTGATCCCAGAAAGCGCTTTTCCCGGCGCAGATATACCCCCCGCTCGGCCACGCATGGTTGGCCATAACGATCGCCATTTTATACTCGCGCGACCAGCGGGCAAGGTACTCGCAATCGGTCTCGTAGCCGTTCTCTGACACCAGCACGCTGGTGGCATAGAGATCGGCACCGCGATGAGCGGCATCACGGGCATACTCCTCCACGCTGATATCGGCGCAGATGGCGATGGCGACATGGTGATGCTGATAGCCAAACAGCGGCAGGGCTTCGCCCCGGGTGAATATCTGCTGCTCCGGGCCAAAGAGATTGCGTTTACTGTAGGCGAGACGGGTGCCGTCCGGCAGGAAGGTCAGTGCCGAAAGGCGCACGTTTTTACCACTTTGCAGCGGCAGGCCGATGCTAATCCCCATCTGATGCTCCTGCGCGGCATCGGCGAAGGCTTGCAGACGCGGATCGTCAGTGCTCATCGCCAGTTTCGCCATCAGCGGCAGCTCATAGCCCGTCAGGGAGAGTTCAGGAAACATCAGCAGATCAACATGGTGTACAGCGGCGTAGCGGACAAATTCGAGGTGGTGCTGAAGGTTCCAGGCTATATCCCCTGGACGTGAACCTGACTGTGCTGCAGCGATAGTCCAACTGGACATAGGTGCTCCCCCGAGACGAGAAAGTAGGTGTCTTATCTCAACCGAAGCGGGAGCAAAACGCAAGCCGCTATTTTTGCTTAGGTTCCCAGGGCAGGCGGGAGAGTGAAAGCGAGGCCTGACGATAATGCATCAGACGCTGGCGAAACCAGTCACGCAGCGCTTCTGGCTGCTCGCGCTCAACCATTTCGGCGATGACCGGCATGTTATAACGCTCTTTAAACGCCACGCCTGCGGCGGCCAGATCAACGTTAACCTTGTCTTTCTCATCCTGCGGCAGCGTGGCCAGATTGTAACTCATAATGTCCTCCCGATGGTTTGTGGCAGAAAGTAATGCAGAAGGCACGGATTAGCAAGTTTCAGCGTGGATTGATAGCTGCTATCACCTCGACACTGCTTTTTAAGCGGAGTATTCTTTCGGCCTCAGGCAGCAAGGCGCTGCGCATTGTTAAGGATAATTGCGATTCATGCGTAACTTCTTCAAGATCTCCGGCTTACTTACTGCCGCTCTTTTTGCCCAGCAGGCTTCTGCTCATGCACATCTTAAAAGTGAATACACCTCGTTAAATCCGGCGGGCAGCCAATATCCCAATGCGCTGACCATCCAGTTTACTGAAAATGTCGAGCCGGCATTTAGCGGCATCGTCGTGACCCATATGGATAACTCGCCGTTGCCGCAGCTAAAGGCGAAACGCGTTCCAGGCCAGCGCGACACGCTGCGCGTGCAGTTCAAGCAGCCGCTGAAAAGGGGTGAGGAGTATAAGGTCAGCTGGCACGTATTGTCAGTAGATGGTCATAAGACAAAAGGGAACTACACCTTTAGCGTGCCGTAATGATCTCACTGGCAGGCGTCTACATCCTGTGCCGTTTTGTGCACTTCAGCGCGCTGATGTCGCTGGCGGGGGCGGGTGCCATGACGGTTATGCTGGCCCCGGAGCACTATCGCCAGCCACTCAGCCAGCGGCTGATGCCGCTGATGCGCGCTGCCAGCTGGCTGACGTTCCTGAGCGCGCTGCTACTGCTGGCCGCGCAGACCGGGCTAATGGGCGATGGCTGGCAGGATATTCTCAATGGGGAAACCTGGCTTGCCGTGCTGCAAACCCGGTTCGGCCTGGTCTGGCAGGGCCAGTTAGCCTGCGCGCTGCTGGGCTGCCTCGCACTTTGGCTGCGCGGCAGTGTGCGCCAGACGGCCCTGTTGCTCATGGCGCTGGCACAGCTCGCCGGCCTGGCGTTTGTCGGGCACGCGGCAATGCTTGAGGGCTGGATGGGCGTGCTGCAGCGCACTAACCAGATGGTGCATCTGATTGCTGCCGCATTCTGGGCGGGAGGACTGGTGCCGGTGGTGCTGCTGATACGCTTAGCACGCCAGGATAAGCCGCAGTATGAAGCGATTCGTACCATGATGCGCTTCTCGCGCTATGGCCATCTGGCGGTTGCGCTGGTGCTGATAAGCGGCATGGTCAACGCGCTGCTGATCCTTGGCTGGCCGCCCGGCAGTTTCCGCCTCTATAGTCAGCTGCTGCTGTTAAAAACCCTGCTGGTGGCGGCGATGATAGCCATCGCCCTGTTTAATCGCTACTGGCTGGTGCCGCGCTTTCAGCGCAGCGGAGAAGGGGCGCAGCAACATTTTATGACCACCACGCTGGCTGAGATAGCGCTGGCGGCGGCGGTCGTGCTGACGGTCAGCGTGTTTGCCACGCTGGAACCGTCATAAGCCCGATGATTATTCACATGGCAGATTAAGTTTTATTGTTTGAGGTATAGAGATGAAAAAGTTGGCACTGTTATTGGTAGCACTGGGCGTTAGCAGCAGCGCAATGGCCGGAATTGAAACCGTCAGCCGCTTTGAGATGGGCAAAGACAACTGGCCGTTTACCCGCGAAGAGATCATGCTGAGCTGCGAAAAGGGCAACGTGCTGTTTGCCATCAATGACGGCACGCTGGTGCAGTATCCGCTCAACGCCGAGGCCGAGGCGAAGGTGAAATCCGGCCAGTCAAAAGGCTTCCCTATCGACAAGATTCTGGCAGACGATCCCACTCATCCCGGCGAGAAGAAAAGCCTGGCGCCTATCATCGCCCGCGCCGAAAAACTCTGTCGCTGATCCTCAGCGCTGGCGCACCCGTCGCGGTTCGCCAGCCTGGATTTCTGAGCGGTTAACTCGTGCCGCGCAGCAAAACCCTCTGGTTATATGCAGCCGGGATCACAGCGCTAACAATCAGTTGCCGGGCTGTTGACAACTGGCTGGAAATCCCCCACTTCTGGTCTACCTTTTAAAGTGCAAGGCGTAACCGCCTGCATAAATGCCAACTTTTAGCGCACGGCTCTGAAAAGAGCCATTTCCCTGGACCGAAGACAGGAATCGTCTTCGGTCTTTTTTTAACGCATTGAAATTTAACAATATAAATAGTCTTTTGCTGCCTTACATGGTGAGTTCCAGATGTTTTCCGTTAGGGAGAACAATAGAAACATTGAGAGTCCCACCGATAGCTTCAACATATCGCTTAAGGGTCGAAACTTTAATCTCTGCGCCACGCTGTTCCATCGCCGCCACTGTCGGCTGTGCGATACCCATAGCTTTACCTACGCCGGTTTGAGACGCTTCTGCCGCCTCTCTCAGCTGGTCTAGTCTTGTAACTATCAATAACTCGTTTGTTCTCTCTATGATGCGCTGCTGGCTTTCTGGAGAGCGTTTAGCCATCAGTTCTTTTAAATTTGCCATCTTATTTCTCCAGACTATCTAGATGTTTTTGATACGTTCTATCGGCTACTTTTATCATATCAGCATAAAACTTAGCCTCATTGACCCCTGTCTTATCACCAGCACACAACGCGATGGCATTTCGTTCAGGGTCAAATGCAAAAAATGCTCTTATGGGGTCGCCTTTATGTTGTACTCGCAACTCTTTCATATTCTTAAATTTAGAGTCACGTACAGTATCAACAAATGGCCGTCCAAGATTTGGCCCTCCGGCCTCAATCAGCCCTAACCCCGCGAGTATATCTTCCTGTAGTTCTTCCGTCTGACTATCAAACCACTTATCAAAGAGGTCCGAAGTATTAACTTCCCACATCCTGTGCTCCTTATAGCCTAAAGGCTATAGAGTTAATATATAGCCCAAGGGCTATGATGTCAATTTACCGTCCAAAGTATTTTTTGGTTTCCACTCTGATAACAGCGTGTCCAGATATGACTTTAATATTTAGACCTCAAAACGATGTTGAAATGAGAAGGGTGCTTAAGCGCTAACAGCCCAACAACAAAGTGGCGGGGATTGCTCCCCGCCGGTTGCCATCACGATTTGGATTCGTAAGCCATAAAGACGGCAACCTCCGTATGGTCGGTTCGGATGCGTACCTCACAGAGGTCTTTCCTGCTGACCAGCACGACTGCAATAGCCGCGATGATAATCAGAGCGGTGACCGTAATCACCCGTTGCTGCTTCATGGTTGCGTCTCCTTGCCTTTCGGCACGCAAGAAGCTAACCTAATGTTGTTGAGCATTAGAGATGGCCTCATTTTGATTAAGAGTCAAAGTGGGGCTTTTCTCTTTCTGCCGTCTGCAACATGCTTAAGGCAGAAAGCCTCAAGCACCCGCCGATAAAATACTCCCGTCTGGCTAATTAATCTCATTCATCAAACAAATTTGCGTAGCGCCTCGTAAATATGGCAGGTAATATTACCTGTGAAATTAACGTAAACAGGTTATTTAATTAACCTTATAAGGTTCGTGCAATGGGAACAGTATTAGGTTTTATGGGATTAATTTTGGGTGCATGGGCGGTACGCAGCATCTGCATGAAGCAGCAAAATAATGTATTGAAAGCCTGTAAAGCGCTCTTCGCGGCAGTTTACTTTCTGGGGGCAGGCGGATTGGGGGGGACGAATGAGAAGATGTTCCCAACGGCGATAGTCATGCTGCTGGTGGGGGCCGCCGTGATGCTCTATTCAAACTGGGCAGCAAAGAAGGGGGCCTAAGTGCTAATAGCCCTAATTTAAAAACAGAAATTGCGTAGCGGCTCATAAACCGGCAGCGAAAAGCGAAATAAAAAACGGGGCCTTATTCAGCCCCGTGACTTATTATTCGCTCTCTTTTTCCGGATGGTTTTGACCCTCTTCCATAAAGTCGCGATCGATTTCGTCGGTATTACCTCTATGGTCGCGGCCTGAAAGCAGATTCCAGCAGGAGATAAACAGCGCGGCGATCAGCGGTCCGATAACAAAACCGTTAATACCGTAAATCTCCATACCACCCAGCGTGGTGATCAGTATCAGGTAGTCGGGCATCTTGGTATCTTTGCCGACCAGCAGCG
The DNA here is from genome assembly GCF_029967685.1 of Erwinia sp. V90_4. Classification (NCBI taxonomy): domain Bacteria; kingdom Pseudomonadati; phylum Pseudomonadota; class Gammaproteobacteria; order Enterobacterales; family Erwiniaceae; genus Erwinia; species Erwinia sp. V90_4. Next base: position 53,804 of record NZ_JASCAQ010000037.1, read on the forward strand.
GGCGCAGAATATTATCAATAAGACCAATCACAACCACGAAGAAGAAGGTCAGGATCACCCCTTTAACGATTGCACCGGTAAAGAAGAAGTACAGGACTACCGGCAGCCAGATAATAGCGGAGCCGACCGCCGGAATAATCGACAGGAAGGCCATCAGTGAGCCCCATAAAATACTGCCCTGAATCCCGGCAAAGAAGAAGGCGATACCGCCAAGCGCACCCTGTACGGCGGCAACCACCACCGTACCTTTTACCGTCGCGCGGGATACGGCGGCAAACTTCACAAACAGATGCTGCTTCACATATTGTGAAAGTGGGATCGCGTCCAGCGCCAGGCTAACCAGGTAAGCACCATCCTTCAGCAGGAAGAACAGCAGGTACAACATGATGCCGAAGCCAACGGTAAAGCTGAAGGTGCTTTTACCGATCATCATCAGGCTACCCGCAAAGAACTGCCCGCCCTTCATCGCCACGCCGGAGAGTTTTTCCTGAATAGCACCGGCGTCGTTCAGATTGTTTTCGGCAAGGAAGTGACGCAGCCAGTCGGGAAGATGGTTGATCACCCCGGCCGCGGCAGAGGTCAGTTCGCTCTGGTTATTTTGGATGCGGTTGTATAACGCATTGAATTCAAGCGCCAGCGATGAGGCGACGATGGCCAGCGGAATGAAGACAATCAGGCAGATAATTAACATTGAAATCAGTGAAGCGAGGCCGTTACGGTCACCCAAATGCTTCCTGATTTTCGTTTTCAGCGGGTGGAAGATAATCGCCAGGATGGCGGCCCACAGAATGGCGGAGAAATAGGGTCCCAGGATGTGTAAAAAAGCGAACGTGGTGATCGCCAGTATGAAGATGAAAAATCCCTTACTTAAGCCCTTAATGATCATTGATTGGTCTCTGTTATTAAAATGCTATCTGGTTACGCGCTAAAAGTAGACCAGCGGCGGGTTTACGGCAATAACGTGCGCAACATAAAACGAAAAGAGTCGTTACGGTCCGGAGCCTGGCCAGCGGTAAACCTTTTGCGCCAGCAGGGAAAAGTCACTCTGAAACAGCGCACCACTTTTCTTCATCCGGTCGCGCAGCTCAGACAATGGTGAAGGACAGTGCTCACGGCTGGCATAAATCACCACATTCCCGCTGGGAGTCGAGCAGTACAGCACGGTGCTGAACAGGGAGGTTAGCGCATCGGAAAAGGCAGAATCCTCATCGGGGGCCGTTTGGTGATTAAGTACCAGCCAACCCTGCGGCTGCAGGGCCTGGGCGCAGTGGCGCAAAAAGGCGCGCGTCGACTGCAGGGGAACCGCTGCGCTGGCGGAGTAAAGATCGGAACAGATAAGCGAGTAGTGGCCTTTCAGCGCGTTGGCGATGAACAGTGCAGCATCGTCTACCTGATAGCGAATATCGTTGCTCAGCGGCAAACAGAAGTAGCTCTTCGCCACGTCAACCACGGCCTGGCGCAGCTCGACCACATCGATAGCTATGGCGGGATTGTGCGCATGCAGCGCGCGCACCAGACAGCCGCCGCCCAGCCCGAGCAGCAGAACCTTATCCAGCGGCGTGAGCGCTGCCGCCATCAGCATCGCGCTGATATATTTATGCACCGGCAGCTCAGGGCGGCTCTTCTGCATCTTGCTTTGCTCAAAGACCCGGTCAAAGCTCATCAGTCGATAAATCTTATTATCGATCACCGAAACTTCTCCCTGCTCATCTTCAACGCTGGCGACCAGCTCTCCACGAATGCGAAACAGCGGGGATGAGTTATAGAGTTGGGCATCTGACATTTTAATCACTCCTTAAATGCACATCTTTCCTGATTATGCCGCCACATCTTCACATTTTTGCGGGTAAATGGGCAACCTTAGTCAAATTCGCACTACAAATGACATCACTGCTTGTAGATCGTCACGCAGCACTTTACGATGTCAGGTGGCCCGGCGCCGCGGATACCCGCAGCGCTGAATACTGGCCGGGAGCCTGTTGCATGAAAAGCGAGAAAGAGATATCCATCGATCAGTTTACCGAAGAAGAGAAAGGGTTGGTGGAGCAGCGGGTGAAAACATTGACGGACAAATTAAGTCATGTTGCCAGTAAGAAAGAGGAAAAAGAGATCCTCAAAGAGGCGAAACGCCTGGTAATGAAAGAGCGCGTGATGCGCGAGAGCAGCAAAGTTGTGCTGGCGAAGAAACCGCGTAAGCCCTCCGCGGCGAAAGAGAGTGAAGTAAAAGAGTTTAACTGGACTGCATCGCTGCGTAAGAATCCGCGTGCGTTAAAATAATTGAATCTCGGGCCGCAAAGGCCCTTGTCACCCCGATCCTGCCTGAGTCAGTCACCCGACCACGATCAGATGTACCATCCGCGCCAACACTTCAATAATCAGCAAACTGCCAATCGTAATTAGCACCAGCGTGAAATAAAACTGCTTACGGTTATTCATGACGCTGGAGTCCCTGTCTGGCTGAAAGGCTATACTTTATCGCAAATTCACTAAACCAGGCGTCAATATGTGCCGATAAGAAAGGTTTAAGCGATGCTTTACCACTATTTAAACGGGGAAAACTGGCGGCATATTTTCATCGTTGGCGATCTGCACGGCTGTCGTGACATGTTGCAGCAGCAGTTAGCTGCTCATCATTTTGATCAACAGCGGGATCTGGTCATCGGCGTAGGTGACTTGATCGACAGAGGTCCCGACAGTGCAGGTTGCCTTGCGCTACTGCATCAGCCGTGGTTTCGCTGCGTACGCGGCAATCATGAACAGATGGCGCTGGATGCGCTGAGCGGGGCGGGCAGTCAGATGTGGCGCCGCAACGGCGGCGACTGGTTTTACTCCATGAAGGGTTTACCGGTGCTGGAAGTTAAACGCAATTTGTTACGTTGTCACGAATTGCCACTGATCCTTCACCTGCAGCTGGCAGAGCGCGTCGCGATTATCGCGCACGCTGACTATCCAGCGGAAGAGTATGCCTGGGGTAAGGAGATCGATACGGAGGCTGTGCTGTGGGGACGCGAGCGCGTTGCAGCAGCGCAGCGCGGTAAAGGGGCAAGGATCCGCGGTGCCGATGATTTCTACTTTGGGCACACGCCGCTCCCGGCGCCGCTGAATGCCTGGAACCAACACTACATCGATACAGGCGCAGTGTTTGGTAATAACCTGACGCTGGTCCAAGTGCAGTAATGATGCGGCCTGATGACAGGCCGCAGGCTGTTACACGCTGAACAGTTTGCCGTCGCGCACCAAATCGCGCGGGTAGTTGTTTTTAATCCGGCTGCCCACCTTTTTGGCAATGCCAATCGCCTGCTGCTGATAGCAGACAATCACCTCGTCAGCAGGCAGGTCGCGTTCAGGATAGATATCGCGCCCGCGATACCACTCTTCCGCTTCGCTGCTGGTCAGTTCGAACGCGTTTGCCGCGTGAGGATCCGCCAGCGCAATCGCGGCTTCATGCTGCCAGCGCCAGCCTTTAGGGAATGTTTCCGCCAGCTTCAGGCCGATACGTGAGAAACGGACGCGCCCAAGCCACGGTTCCATCGCAAGCGGGAACAGCCACAGCTCCTTATCACGCTGCCACAGCGACAGTTCATCGCTCCAGTTCAACCCGGCTTTTGCTGCTGCATCTGCCACGTCCTGCTGCTGCTTGCGGTTAAGCGGGCTGAACGGCGGCTTGCCCACTTTATAGCCTGGAGCGGGCAGGCGCGGCACGCTTTCCAGCTTGCGCAGACGGGCGACGAAGAAGCCTTCGCTGTCAAAAATATGCGGGAAGACGTGCAGAAACCCCTCCGCGGTGGCGGCCTGCTGCGCGCCGCTAAACAGCTGGTCGAGCGGCTCGATTTCAACGGCACCGGGATACTCGGCGAGCAGCCACTCAATGACCTGCTGATTCTCACTGCGGTTTAACGTGCAGGTGGAGTAAACCAGGATACCGCCAGGTTTCAGCGCGTGAAACGCGCTGTTGATCAGCTCCCGCTGGGTGGCGGCGATGTCGGCAGTGCTGGCTTCCGACCAGTTGCGCAGCGCATCGGGATCTTTGCGGACAACCCCTTCACCGGAACAGGGGGCATCCAGCAGCACCGCATCGAAACACTCGGGCAATGCAGGGCCAAATACCCGGCCGTCAAAGTGGGTCATGGCGCTGTTGCTGACGCCGCAGCGGCTGAGGTTAGCGTGCAGCACTTTCACCCGGCTGGCGGAGTATTCGTTGGCGAGGATGGTGCCTTTGTTCGCCATGCGCGCCGCAATCTGGGTGGTTTTAGAGCCCGGTGCGGCAGCGACGTCCATCACGCGTTCCGGCTGGCTACCGTTGGCAAACAGCGCGCTTACCGGCAGCATTGAGCTGGCCTCCTGGATGTAAAACAGCCCGGCAAGGTGCTCTGCCGTACTGCCCAGCGGTAACGCATCCGCATCGTCGCGGCTGATCCAGAAACCCTCTTCGCACCACGGGATCGGCGTGAGCGCCCACTGCCAGGGCGCAACCAGCGCCAGGAAGTCATCAACGCTGATTTTCAGCGTATTAACGCGCAGGCTGCGGCGCAGCGGCTGCTGGCTGATAGCAATAAAGCGATCGAAGTCGTTCGCATCCGGCAGCAGTTGCTGCATCCGATCGAGAAAAGGCTGCGGGAAAAACACGCGGGAAGAGTGAGGCACAGGCAGGATCCACAGGAAAAAATGTGCGCGCAGTTTAGCACAGGGGGGCAGGTAAAAAAATTGGGCAGCGAAGGCTGCCCAATAGGAGGTTACTGCGGTAGGGCGGTTCCCCACTTGCGCCAGTCCTTCGGCTCTTCATCTTCCAACAGGAAGTGTTTACCCGAATTCGCCTGCGGCGCCAGCGGCACCGTTGGCGGCGTGGCAAAGGCAATGCCACCCTGGATAAACTGCTGGAAGGTGCCGGTTTTCACCACGCCGCCAATCAGGCCAAACTTGAGGTTGTAGCCGGAAGCCAGCCAGAACACCGAGTTGTTCCTTACCAGATGTTGATATTTCTTGCTGATGCGCAGAGTGATCTGCACGCGGTCGGCCATCGAGCCGAGAGACGTTCCGGTCACCGTACCCACTTCGATACCGCGGAACAGCACCGGGGTTCCGACCGTTAGAGAACCTCCCTCCGGCGCATCCATCACCACATTCAGGCCATCAAGGTAGCGTGCGTCGGTAATGGTTGATTCCTGCAGTTCGAAGCTGCGCTGAGGGCGCCCTTTACCTGGGTCAACGTTAATGTACGGCTGCAGCAGCGTCTCCAGATGGTTGACCCCCGCCGCCGAGATCTGCGGTGAAACGACCGAGAAGCGCGAGCCGAGACGGGCAAAGTCCTTCACGTATTCAGGGTAGAGCACCGCTTTGGCGATCACCTGATTGTTACCTTCGCCGAGCGCCAGCGACTCCAGCTGACCAATCGTGATGCCAAGGTAGCGGATCGGCAAGCCCGGCGACAGTTTGCTGGCGTCGTAAGTGCGCAGGGTGATCTGGCTACCCACCGCACGCGCGGCGGTTTCGGAATCATACAGCGTGCGTTTGTCCTGGCGGGTCAGGCCCACTCCGGCGCCGGTAAGATTTTCGAAGCTGATCGCCCCTTTCAGCGCGCGGTTAAGCGGCGAAGCCTGCACCGTCAGACCGCTGCCGTTAAGCTGCACGCGCGCCCCGCCTTCAGCCCAGAACACGCTGCTTTGGGTCAGCAGCCGGCGATATTCCGGCTTGATATGCACATTAACGTCGAAGGCATCGGCACGCGGCGTAACGCTGACGATTTCACCGACCTGGAATTTACGGTAAAGCACCACGGAACCGGCCTGGATATCCGGCAGGCTGGTGGCCGTCAGGGTGAGGGTAGTTGGCAAGCGATCGCCGACCACCCCTTCAGCGGCTTTTTCCGCGTTAGCATACAGTGGGTAAGTTTTTTTCACTTCGCCTTTGCTGCCGGGATCGAGGCGAATACCGCCGTCCACCCACTCACGGGCGCTGGCACCCAGCACTTCCATGCCATCAATACCGAGCTTCACGTCGAGACGGCTGTTAATGATGAATTTGCTGTCGCCATGGACGAGGTCGCGATAGTCCGCGGCCACCGCCACGTTGAAGGTGACGCCTTTTTCATTCAGCGTGCGCTTTATCACCTGGCCGATGCGCATGCCGTGCAGCATCAGGGGCTGGCCGGCGTCAATGCCGTAGCTTTCCGGGGCGGTGAGGGTGACCTCCAGCGCATTCGGCTGCTGCAGCAGCGACTCATTGCTTGGCAGCACCACGAAATGGTCCTGCGGCGCGCCGTCGCCGGGGATCAGTTCGAGGGTATTGCCGGTCAGCAAGCTGCTGAGGCTGCTGTCAGTCAGGCTAATTTTCGGGCTGCGCATCTCAATACGCGTACCGCTGCGCATCAGACCGGTGACGGAAGGATCCAGCGTCAGCTCACCGCTGACTTTGCCGTTATCCTGCAGCGTCATTTTGGTCAGTGAACCCACTTCAAGACCCTGATACATCAGCGGCGTGCTGCCTTCCTTGAGGTTTTTACCGTCCGGCAGGTCGAGCAAAATTTTCACGCCGCGCTGGCTCTGCGCCAGGTCAGGATAGAGGTTATAGCTGTCCTCGCTCTTCGCCGGCTGCGATGCCTGCGGTGAATCGAAGGCCACTGCGCCATTGACCAGCGCGGCAAGACTCTCCAGCTGCACTTTAGCTCCACTCAGACCCACATCGGCCTTGACGCCGGAGACATTCCAGAATCGACTCTCTTTTTTCACCAGATTGGTAAAGCGACGCTCAATCAGCACGTCAATCGTGACCCCCTGATTACCGGAGTTGATGCTGTAGTCATACACGCGGCCAACCGGGATTTTGCGGAAGTAAACCAGTGAACCGCTATTCAGCGCGCCGAGGTCAGGGGCGTGAAGGTGGATCATCATTTCGCCGGTATTTAAGCGGTATTTGGGCTGGGTATCGAGCGCGGTGAAGTTTTCACGCGGTTCCCCCTTGTTGCCCGGCATCATGCCGATGTAGTTGCCGCCTACCAGCGCATCCAGACCCGAAACGCCGGCCAGCGAAGCTTTCGGCGTTACCAGCCAGAACTGCGTATCCTCACGCAGTGCGCCTTTCATATCGCTTTTAATGCTGGCCTTGATCTTAATGGTACGCAGGTCGTCGGTCATGCTGATGCCCTGCACCAGCCCGACTTCGACGCCCTGATAGCGTACCGGCGTGCGGCCCGGCACAATGCCGTCCGCGGTGGCGAAATCAATGGTCACCGTGGTGCCGCGCTCCTGGTAATTTGACCAGATAAGCCAGCCGGCAATCAGCAGGGCAATAAAGGGCAGCAGCCAGAATGGCGATATTTTTCGCCGATTTTTGACGCGTGCATTAGTCGGTGTAGTCGGCGTTTCCTGTTGCATGAGCATCCCAAAGTAAACGGCTATCCAGCCACTCAACGGCAAGAATAGTGAGTATGACCGCTGAGCCGAAATAGAAGGCAGCCGGTCCCATAGTAAAAGCTAAAAGCTGGTCGCGATTAACCAGCGACATCGTTAGTGAAATGACGAACAGGTCGAGCATCGACCAGCGCCCCACCCACTGCACCACGCGCAGCAGGCGGATGCGGGTTTTCAGCCCTTGCTCACATTTGAAGTGAATACTGAGCAGCAGGGTCACCAGGACGATAACTTTGGTGAACGGCACCAGAATACTGGCGACGAACACCACGATAGCCACCGGGATATTGCCAGAGGCGAGCGAGAGAATACCAGAAAGAATGGTGTCATCCTGGCGAGAGCCGTTGAGATAGATGACTGAAATCGGCAGCAGATTAGCCGGGATCAGAAAAATAATCGAGGCGATCAGCGCCGCCCAGGACTTCTGCAGGCTGAAATGACGGCGGAAATAGAGCCGCGTGTGGCAGCGCGGGCAGCGGCCACGCTCATCGGCCACGCCGGTATGGTGGCAGCTCAGGCAAACCTGCAGCTGGGCAATCGGCACATTTGGATGAGGCTGCGGATAGAAACGGTGCCACAGCTGTTCAACGTTAAGGTGAATCAGCGTCAGCAGGCTGAGAAGCGTCAGAGAGATAAACGCCACCAGCCCAAGGCCCGGCGTAATGGCGGCATAGTCCTGCACCTTTATTGAGGCAACGGCAACGCCGACCAGGTAGATATCAAGCATCACCCACTCTTTCAGGCGGTCAAGCATCAGCAGCACCGGCCGCAGGTTCATGCCCAGCTTGTCACCGAAATAGAGGTAGCCAATAGAGACGACCAGCGTCAGCGGGGCGCCAATCGTGCAAAATGCCACCATTGAAGCGGCAATGACGTCACCTTCCCTGGTCATCTGCATGATGCCGCCCAGCAGGCTGGCGTAAATGTTGGTGCCGAGCAGCCGGATTGACATCAGCGGCTCATTGAAAGCGAAAGGCATCAGCAGCAGCATCGTCACCGCCATGGCGGTCAGTCGCGTCATCGACCAGTCCCGGCCATTCAGGATGCGCGCATTGCAGCGCGGGCAGTGCGCAGACTGGCTTGATTTAACATCTGGTAAGGAAAAAAGGGTATCGCATTGGGGACATCGCTGATAACGTGCCTGTGGCAGAGCATGACTTATGGCGTGTATTTTCATATTCCCGATCGTGCTTTGGCCCAACAGCGCAGGTGCAGGGCAGGTTAGGCTGATTAACGCCATGAGAGCAGGACTTCAGTATAGCCGTGCTTCAGTATTCGGATAAATCCAAGGTTATATTAACTAACGGAATGAATCACCTTGTCCCGCTGTACTTTTAATGCTTAATTTTATCGGACTCAGTGGCTACCGGCCTGGTCTCAGTTTCTACAATGGTTAAACAATGACAAAAGCAGAATTTTATACCGACCTCAATCGCGACATGCGCGCACTTCTCAGCGGCGAAACCAGCTTCCTGGCGGTGATGGGCAATTGTAGCGCGCTTTTATACGAACGTCTTGATGGGGTTAACTGGGCGGGTTTTTATCTGCTGACCGAAGAGAACACGCTGGTACTCGGCCCGTTCCAGGGCAAAATCGCCTGCGTGCGAATTCCTGTCGGGCGCGGCGTTTGCGGTACAGCGGTGGCAGAAAACAGCGTTCAGCGTGTTGATGATGTGCATGAATTCCCGGGCCACATTGCCTGTGATGCTGCCAGCAACGCGGAAATTGTGCTGCCGTTAGTGGTAAATGGTCAGATTATTGGCGTGTTAGATATCGACAGCGTTGAATATAACCGCTTTGACAGTGAGGATGAAGCGGGGCTGAAAGCGTTGACTGACGGGCTTTGTGAGGTGCTTGCCGGATCGGATGTGGAAAAATTTATTCACATGAAACGCACCTAAAGCGCTGGATCACGTAGCAATTGCTGATGGGGTCATTATAATGTCGCCTGTTCATGCCTGCGCTGATTGGCAAACCCGTTGTAATCAGGAAATTTCATGGAAAATCAACCTAAGTTGAATAGCACCAAAGAAGTCATCGCCTTTCTGGCCGAGCGTTTCCCACAATGCTTTAGCGCCGAAGGCGAAGCACGACCACTGAAGATCGGAATCTTTCAGGATTTAGTCGACCGCGTGCAGGGTGAAATGAACCTGAGTAAAACTCAGCTTCGTTCAGCACTGCGTCTATATACTTCCAGCTGGCGCTATCTGTACGGCATCAAAGTCGGTGCGACTCGCGTTGACCTTGATGGCAATGCGTGTGGCCTGCTGGATGAACAGCACGTTGAACATGCGCGCAAACAGCTTGAAGAAGCCAAAGCGCGCGTGCAGGCACAGCGCGAACAGCAGCAGGCGAAAAAGCGTGAAGCCGGTGAAGACACCGCACCGCGTCGTCCGCGTAAACCTGTTCGTAAACCTGCGGCCGAAGGTGAGCAGCCACGTAAAGTGCGCAGCAAGCCAGAGCGTCCGCAGGCTGAACGCAACTCTTCCTCAGCAAGAGAAGAGACTCAGACGTCGAGTAGCAAACCGGTTACCGACACCTCAGCGTTGCAAGTGGGCCAGAGCATTAAAGTTACCGCAGGCAAAAGTGCGATGGATGCCACCATTCTTGAAATCTCTAAAGATGGCGTCCGGGTACAGCTGGCTAACGGTCTGGCAATGATAGTACGCGCAGAACACTTGCAGTTCTGATACGGAGGCTAATCAGGGCATGAACACTCTTTTTAAACGCACCATCATTGCGGGCCTGCTGATTGCAGGCAATGCCTTCGCGGCCGATAACATCACCCGTGCAGACCAGATCCCGCAGCTGCACCAGGAAGCACAGCACGCGACCGTCAGCGAGCGCGTCACTTCCCGCTTTACCCGTTCCCATTACCGCCAGTTTGACCTCGATAAAGACTTTTCGGTCAAAATTTTCGAGCGTTATCTGAACCTGCTCGACTACAGCCACAATGTGCTGCTGGAGTCTGACATTGCGCAATATGCGGACAAGAAAACCACGCTGGGCGATGAGTTGAAAAGCGGCCAGCTTTCGGCGTTTTACGATCTGTATAATCTGACGCAGAAACGCCGTTTTGAACGTTATCAGTACGCGCTTTCCGTGCTGAATAAGCCGATGAACTTTACCGGCAACGACACCATTGATATCGACCGCAGCAAGTCCCCCTGGCCCAAAAGCACCGCAGAGCTGAATGCCCTGTGGGACGCCAAGGTGAAATATGATGAGCTGAGCCTGAAACTGGCCGGTAAAGATGAGAAAGAGATTCGCGAAGTCCTCACCAAGCGCTATCAGTTCGCTGAACGTCGCCTGGCGCAGAGCAACAGCGAAGACGTGTTCCAGCTGGCGATGACCGCGTTCGCGCATGAAATCGACCCGCACACCAATTATCTCTCCCCGCGTAACACCGAACAGTTCAATACCGAAATGAGCCTGTCGCTGGAAGGTATTGGTGCGGTGCTGCAGATGGATGATGATTACACGGTGATCAATTCAATGGTTGCCGGTGGTCCGGCGGCGAAAAGCAAAACCATTACCGTGGGCGACCGAATTGTTGGCGTTGGTCAGCCGGGCAAACCGATGGTCGATGTGATCGGCTGGCGTCTGGATGATGTCGTTGCGCAGATCAAAGGACCGAAGGGCAGTAAAGTGCGCCTGGAAATCCTGCCTGCCGGCAAAGGTACCAAAACCCGTACGGTAACCCTGACGCGTGAGAAGATCCGCCTGGAAGATCGCGCGGTTAAAATGTCGGTCCATAACGTCGGCAAACAGAAAGTCGGCGTGCTGGATATCCCAGGTTTCTACGTTGGCCTGACTGACGATGTGAAGGTGCAGCTGCAGAAATTGCAGAAGCAGAACGTCGATAGCATTGTTATCGATCTGCGCACCAACGGCGGTGGGGCACTGACCGAGGCGGTTTCTCTCTCTGGTCTGTTTATCCCAAGTGGCCCGGTGGTTCAGGTTCGCGATAACAACGGCAAAATCCGCCAGGACAGCGATAACGACGGCATTACTTACTACAAGGGTCCGCTTGTGGTGCTGGTTGACCGCTTCAGTGCTTCGGCTTCTGAAATCTTTGCCGCTGCCATGCAGGATTATGGCCGCGCGCTGATTGTCGGTGAACCGACCTTCGGTAAAGGTACGGTACAGCAGTATCGCTCGCTGAACCGCATTTACGATCAGATGCTGCGCCCTGAATGGCCGGCGCTGGGTTCCGTGCAGTACACCATTCAGAAGTTTTACCGCATCAACGGCGGCAGCACGCAGCGCAAGGGTGTGACGCCTGACCTGCTGATGCCTACCGGCGTAGAAGCGATAGAAACCGGTGAGAAGTTTGAGGACAATGCCTTGCCGTGGGATAGCGTCCCTGCTGCTACCTATACCAAAACCGAAGACCTCAAGCCGCTGGAAGCACAGCTGATTAAAGATCATCAGGATCGCATCGCTAAAGATGCTGAGTTCCAGTACATCATTAAGGATATCGCCCGCTTTAATGCCAACAAGGACAAGCGCAATATCATCTCTCTGAATCTTGCCGAGCGCGAGAAAGAGAACAAAGAAGATGATGCGTTGCGGCTGGAACGCATTAATGCTCGCCTGAAAGCAGACGGTAAGAAACCGCTGACCAAGCTGGAAGATCTGCCTAAAGATTACAAAGAGCCGGACCCGTATCTGGATGAGACGGTGAACATTGCCAACGACCTGGCGCAGCTGGAAAAACAGCAGCCGCCAGTGACACCGGCAGCGGCAAAATAAGCCCAACAGGCACAGCAATCGCTGTGCCTTTTTTTATTCTGTCCGTCCTGCCTGGCGCTGTGCGCGAAAAGTAACACAAAGTGTAAAGTTATGTCTTTTTAAACACTTAAAGATTAAGAGTGCTTGAAAAGCGGCGTATTGACCTTACGATGGTGGTACGCGAAAAGCGGAATAACTGAGGAAGTCTAATTTTATGATGCGTATTGCTCTTTTCCTGTTGACCAACCTCGGGGTTATGGTGGTTTTCGGGCTGATCCTCAGCCTGACAGGGATCCAGTCAAGCAGTGTAATGGGCCTGATGATCATGGCAGGTCTGTTTGGCTTCGGCGGTGCGTTTGTTTCACTGCTGATGTCGAAGTGGATGGCACTGCGCTCCGTTGGTGGTGAAGTGATTGAACAGCCGCGTAACGAAACCGAACGCTGGCTGATGGAAACCGTGGGCCGTCAGGCTCAGCAGGCCGGCATTGCCATGCCGCAGGTGGCTGTTTACCATGCGCCCGACATTAACGCCTTTGCTACCGGTGCGCGTCGTGACGCCTCGCTGGTGGCGGTATCAACCGGCCTGTTGCAGAACATGAGCCGTGATGAAGCGGAAGCGGTGCTGGCTCACGAAATCAGCCATATCGCCAACGGTGACATGGTGACCATGACCCTGATTCAGGGGATTGTGAATACCTTCGTGATCTTCATCTCGCGCATTCTGGCACAGCTGGCAGCGGGCTTTATGTCCGGTAACCGCGACGAGGAAGGCAGCAGCAACGGCAACCCGATGGTGTACTTTGCAGTATCAATGGTGCTGGAGCTGGTATTTGGTATTGTCGCCAGCATTATTACCATGTGGTTCTCACGCCACCGTGAATTCCATGCGGATGCGGGTGCTGCTCGCCTGGCCGGGCGTGAGAAGATGATTGCCGCACTGCAACGTCTGAAAACCAGCTACGAGCCGCAGGAAGCCAGCAGCATGATGGCCTTCTGTATCAATGGTAAATCCAAGTCGTTGAGCGAGCTGTTTATGTCGCACCCACCGCTGGATAAACGCATTGAAGCGCTGCGCAGCGGCGAATACCTGAAGTAGGGGCGCGGCCTGCCGCGCCCGGTCAGGGGAAAATCATAAGTAAACCGGGCATGCGCCCGGTTTTTTTATGCCCGGTGATTGCCCGGCTGTGTAATGCGCAGGGCGCTGACCAGCGCGGCGATAGCGGCGAAGCTGCCCGCCAGCAACAGCGAGAGATGGGTGCCCTGGTTAGCAAACAGGTTGAACATCAGGGCGACAAGGGCCGCGCCGCTGGTCTGACCGAGCAGGCGGGCGGTACCGAGCATGCCACTGGCTCCTCCGCTGCGGTGACGCGGGGCCGAAGAGATAATCGTGTGATTATTCGGGGACTGGAACAGACCAAATCCGGCACCGCACAGCATCATGCGCCAGATAATATCGGCGTCTGATGGGCTGGCGGGTAGCAGGGCGAGCGCAAACAGCCCGGCGGCTAACATTGCCAGGCCAATCGCGCCGAGCAGGCCGGCGTGGAAGCGCTCAATCAGCCGCCCGGCAATGGGTGCCATCACCATCGTCGCCAGCGGCCACGGCGTCAGCAGCAGGCCGGTTGCCACCTCGCTGCGTCCCAGCACGCTTTGCAGGAAGAAGGGCAGAGAGACCATGGCCAACATTTGCGCGCAGAACGAGCACACGGAGGTGCCAATCGACATGGCGAAAATAGGAATACGGAACAGGTCAACCGGCAGCAGCGGGAACTCCAGCCGCAGCTGGCGCCGGATGAACAGGGTTCCGACCAGCAGCAGCGCCACCAGTTCAGCCAGCAGCAGTTTTCCGTTCTGGCCTTGGGCAAAACCACTCAGCAGCGAGATAAGCAGGCCAAAGGTTAACGCATTCATCACGCTGCTCAGCAAATCAAATCGCTGCCCGCTGGCTTTCTGCGGATTATCCGGTAAATAGCGCAGGGCCAGCACCAGCGCGGCGATGCCGACAGGGACGTTAATCAGGAACAGCCATTGCCAGGACGCCACCGAGAGAATGGCGGCGGCAACGGTCGGCCCGGCAGCGCTGGATACCGCGACAATCAGCGAGTTAATTCCCATGCCGCGACCAAGATGGCGCTGCGGGTAGATAATGCGTATCAGAGCGGTGTTAACGCTCATCAGCGCGGCACCGCCGAAGCCCTGCAGCACGCGGGCAAAGGTCAACATGCCGAGCGAGTCCGACAGCGCACAGAACAGAGACGTACAGCTGAACAGCACCAGCCCCCACTGATAGATACGGCGGTAGCCGAGCATATCGCCAAGAAAAGAGAGGGTCAGCAGCGAAATAATAATGGCCAGCTGGTAGGCGTTAACAATCCAGATTGACTCTGCCGGGCTGGCATTCAGCTCGCGGGCAATCGTCGGCAGCGCCACATTGGCAATCGCGCCATCCAGCACGGCCACCGTGATGCCGAGTGCAATAGCCAGTATGGCCCCGTAGCGCTGGGGTAGCGGCAATCCGTCGTTGGCTGAAGTTGAGTGCATAGCGTTGAAATAGTTACGTGGGAGAAGAGTCTCATGCTAATGGTTTTTACGAATTATGCCAGTATGTAAATTGCTGAAAACTATCAGCAGATGTGTCCACGCCGTTGTGGCTTTCATTGCGCCCGGCGGAGGGGCTACGTATACTGGAAATAGCGTTCCATTTTTTATAAAACACAAAAGGTAAGTCATGGCGAGTGCCGATCCAGATAAACAGCCCGATTCCGTCTCTTCAGTGATGAAAGTATTTGGCATTTTACAGGCGCTGGGCGAAGAGCGTGAAAACGGCATCACCGAGCTGTCGCAGCGCGTGATGATGTCGAAAAGCACCGTATACCGTTTTCTCCAAACCATGAAAACGCTCGGCTACGTCTCACAGGAAGGGGAGTCAGAGAAATATGCGCTGACGCTAAAACTGTTCGAGCTGGGGGCTAAAGCCCTGCAAAACGTCGATCTGATCCGCAGTGCCGATATTCAGATGCGTGAGATCTCGCGCCAGACGAAAGAGACTATTCACCTTGGCGCCCTGGAAGAAGACAGCATTGTCTATATCCATAAAATCGACTCCCTGTACAACCTGCGCATGTATTCGCGCATTGGTCGCCGTAACCCGCTGCACAGTACCGCAATTGGTAAAGTGCTTTTAGCGTGGCGCGAGCGTGGCGAAGTGGATGCGATTCTGGCTAATGTTGAGTTTACCCGCAGCACGGCACGCACCATTACCACTAAGGACGCGCTGTTGCCCGTGCTGGAGCAGGTGCGTAGCCAGGGATTTGGCGAAGATAATGAAGAGCAGGAAGAGGGGTTGCGCTGCATTGCAGTGCCGGTATTTGACCGCTTTGGCATGGTGATTGCCGGGTTGAGCATCTCTTTCCCGACCATCCGTTTCTCGGAAGAGAATAAAAAAGAGGTGGTGGCGATGCTGCATCTGGCGGCAAAAAATATCTCAGAACAGATGGGTTATCACAGCTATCCCTTCTGACATCAGCGGGCCGGCGTTGACCGGCCCGCCGGTCAATCAATTATCCACGACTTCGCTGCTTTTCTTCAGCAGCGGGCAATCCGTCACCCCAATAATGCCGCTGTCGGTGTGCAGATACTGTGCAATCACCATGCCGCGTGCGGTCAGGTACTGACACTGTAAGCCCATTCCCGCAACGTTTTTAGTGCTGCCCGTCAGAATGCCATAGCCAGTCAGCAGCATAGCCAGCCAGATAATGACCAGCAGCGCGACAATACGTAGCAAAAATTTCATGGTAATCCCCTTATTGTTTTCAGGCGGTGTCCTCACTGCCCGCAGCAGCATAACAGCTTGTCGCTTAGTACCACACAAATCGATAAGAGGATGCTGAAACCTTTGCACCTTTCTGAGAGTTAGATGCCGACTTTTTCGGGATCTGGCTATCATTTGCCGGGCTTACAGGTAAAATCATCTGCGCGGTACTGCCGCATAGAGGCAGCTCTTTTTCTGTATTGAGGCAAGTATGAATGAAATAAACAATGGTGCGATGGATATGGTCTCTGTTGGCATCGTGGCGTTGCTGGTGATAATCGGGCTGGTGGTATGGTTTTTCGTTAACCGCGCCAGCGTGAAGGCCAGTCAGCAGGTCCAACTGCTGGAAGCACTGCTGGAAGAGCAGAAGCGTCAGAACGCGATGCTGCGCCGCCTTACCGATGCGGTTGCCGGCAAAGAGCAGGGTGCTGCAGCGAAAGATAACGCTGATAGCAAAGATTTTACCCGGCTGATCCCGGAGCGCTAATTTTTTGTCGTGAAGTTGCAGGGCGACGGGTAAATTTTTTCCTGATAGTGCCCGCGAAATGGGCCAGTTTATCCTCAACCCCTGCAGCCCGATCGCCGTGCACCAAAATGGTTCATGCGTGACCGCGCCTGATAGCCGCCCAGGCGAGGTTACTCCGCGTCGGGTGCGAACAGATAATACCACCCAGGAATAATCCTAAAGCCATTTCATTATATCAGGCCACCTATTAAGAGAACCCAGTCTAAATACGCAAATAGATTGAGCGTAATAACGTTAATAAACTGGTGCAGATCAATGCATTTAAATGGGGCAGCGTGCCAGATAGTTTCCTGTTTTTGGTGCAATTTAATTTATAAACTGTACTAATCCGTGGTTGTTGTACAGTTGTGACACCTGAGCGGGATTGATAAATGGGCCTGAGTTTAATGAACTCTTTTGACTAAGCTTTGCCATATTTATGTCATCATTGGCGCTAACATTAGCCGCTACAGCCCGCAGCAGGACGGACTTGACACCTTCGGCCGTCTGTTATAAACCCTGTGTTGGTCAGGTGCTTAAAGGCTCTGCGGAGTGAATTCTGTTCAGTCGTGAACGTCGTGATGCATCAATGTGCATTCTGTGCCAGCTATCGTTTTAAATGTGTGCGACATCTCTATCCCTGTTTAAAAATGACTTGCCATTAATTTGTGGATATGTGATAAAACATTCGGGTAAAACGAGGTACAGTTCTGTTTATGTGTGGCATCTTCAGTAAAGAAGTTCTGAGTAAAAGACTAACGTTGAATACCGCTTCCTTGCCGAGCTTTAATTTAGTGCCTCATGCAGTAATGTCTCTGGTTTTTCTGTACGTTAAGCCCACGGGCGAATAAACACTCTAAGGAAATTTGCAAAATGGCAAAGATTAAAGGTCAGGTTAAGTGGTTCAACGAGTCTAAAGGTTTTGGTTTCATCACTCCTGCTGACGGCAGCAAAGATGTGTTCGTACACTTCTCTGCAATCCAGGGTAATGGCTTCAAAACTCTGGCTGAAGGCCAGAACGTTGAGTTCGAAATTCAGGATGGCCAGAAAGGCCCTGCTGCTGTGAACGTCACCGCTATCTAATTTTCGATCTGAGCCTGACATTGCCGCCCGGCGTGTAATCCAGGCTGAAATCTGAATACTGAAGCCCTGTCATTGTTGACGGGGCTTTTTTATATCCGATTTTCGTGGTGCGCGGGATTTTCCACGGGCTTTGCAGTACACTGCCGCGTCTTAAATTGATGGAGTCTTGCTATGTCGTACCAGTGTCCTCTTTGCCAGCAGCCGCTGACGTTTGACCAGCGCACCTGGCGTTGTGAAAATCAGCACCAGTTTGACCAGGCGAAAGAGGGCTATGTCAACCTGCTGCCGGTACAGCATAAGCGCTCTAAGCAGCCGGGCGACAGTGCGGATATGATGCAGGCACGGCGCAATTTCCTTGATGCCGGTCACTATCAGCCACTGCGGCTGCAGGTCGGTGATTTGCTTGAGCGTGTGCTGCCGGCAGATGACGTCAGCGTGCTGGATATTGGCTGTGGGGAAGGCTATTACACCCATGAAGTCGCCAGCCGCCTGCAGGCCAGAGGTCAGGCTGAGGTGCACGGTCTCGATGTGGCTAAAATTGCCGTGCGCTATGGCGCTAAGCGCTATCGTAACGTGGAGTTTTGCGTCGCATCCAGCCACCGCCTGCCGTTCAGCGATCGGCAGTTTGACGCGGTACTGCGCATCTACGCGCCCTGCAAGGCTGAAGAGTTGGCGCGCGTCGTCAAGCCGCAGGGCTACGTACTTACCGTCACGCCAGGTCCGCGCCATTTAATGCAGTTTAAAGCGCTGATTTACCAGGATGTGCAGCTACACGACACCACGCCTGAGCAGATGCCCGGCTTCACCCTGGTTGAGCAGCAGCAGCTCTCCTACCCGATGACGCTTAACAGTGAAGAGTCCGCGGCGCTGCTGCAGATGACGCCGTTTGCCTGGCGTGCGCGCCCTGAAGTGTGGGGGATTCTGGCCACGACCGAGCAGTTTGAGTGTGAAACTGACTTCACGCTGCGCCTGTGGCAGCGTGACGACGAAATCGTGCAGGATGTCAGCGACTCTCCAGCATAAACTGATAGATGGTTTCCAGATCGTCCAGCTTGCGTACATGAACCAGCAGGCGCCGTTTCTCCAGGTTGATCACCAGTACGCCATCTTCTGACAGGTTGATGGCGCTGATACGCGCGTACTCAATAAAGACGTTCGCGTAGAAAAATCCCTTCTCCTTAAACAGCATCTTAGGCGCGCGGATCCAGAACAGCCAGGCGGAGAGGCCTCCCAGTGCCAGCAGCAGCATAGTGGTCAGCTGGGGCCCCTGTGCGGCAAGGTTGTTATACAGCAGGATAGCCAGCAGGCCGATAAAGATCAGGCTGTCGAGCTTGTTGCGGCGCTGCAGCAGGATTTTCAGGCGGGTGGGGCCATGCAGACGATCCATAATCAGCTCGTCATAGATCGCATACACCAGAATGAGTACGATAAAAAGGAGTATCAGGTAGTCAGTCAGAGACATATCGGCGTCCATAAAAAGGGGCCAGACTGGCTGGCCCCGGGGTAAAGATTATTCGTAACGCAGGATTATACGCCCAGTAGGCCAATCCAGTAACCGAAGATACCGATAACGAAAAAGCCCATAATAATCCACAGGGCATTCACCTTACGGCGCAGCAGCCACATACAGCCAAAGGTGAGCAGCAGCGGGATTAAGCCCGGCATCAGCTGGTCAAGAATCGACTGTACGGTGGTGACCGTGGTTTTACCGGTCTGGTCGGTAATCTCAGAAACCACCAGCGGCACGTTCACGTGCGTCCACTTGTTGACCAGCGCCCCCATGACAAACAGGCCGAGAATCGACGCCCCCTCAGTCAGTTTTTGCAGGAAGCCGCCGCCCATATCGCTAACGATATCGACACCTTTACGATAGCCATAAGCCACGCCGTAGTAGCGCACCAGCAGACGCACCAGGTTAAACAGGACAAAGAACAGCAGGGGGCCCATCAGGCTGCCGCTCATTGCGATACCTGCGCCCAGAGCCGCAAATACCGGGCGCACGGTACCCCAGAAAATCGGGTCACCCACGCCGGCCAGCGGCCCCATCAGACCGACTTTAATGCCGTTTATGGCAGCATCGTCGATCGGCGCTCCGTTGGCGCGCTGTTCTTCCATGGCCATGGTCACGCCGAGTACCGGAGCAGCCACATACGGATGGGTGTTGAAGAACTCCAGGTGACGTTTGATCGCCTGTTTGCGGTCGTCGTTATTTTCCGGGTACAAACGGCGGATTACCGGTACCATCGAATAACAGAAACCCAGCGCCTGCATACGTTCGAAGTTCCACGAACCCTGGAACAGGTTTGAGCGTAAGAACACACCGCGCACATCGCCTGGCGTTAATTTCTTCTGCGTAGTGGTAGTTGTTGTGTCAACCATTTCTCTCACCTTTCCTTAATCGAGTTCGTTATCAAGGTCGTTATTAGCCGGACCTGCTGCCTGCGCACCGGCAACACGGTTATATTTTGGCGCCAGCTGGATATACAGCATGGCCATCACTACGCCGATGACCCCCAGAGCCACCAGGTTGAAGTTGGTGAAAGCAGCGGTCACGAAACCAAGGTAGAAGAACGGCATCAGATAGCCTGCACGCATCATGTTAATAACCATGGCGTAACCGACCACCACGATCATGCCACCGGCGATATTCAGACCGTTGGTGACCACTTCCGGGATAGAGTTCAGCAGTTCCTGAACCACGCTGGTACCGACAGAAACGGCAACAATCACGGCAGGGATCGCGATACGCATTGCCTGCAGCACCAGCGCAGAGACATGGATCCAGGAAATTGCAGTCAGGTTGCCCTTTTCAGCTGCTTTATCGGCAGCGTGCTGGAACGCAACGGTGATGGTACGGACAATAATGGTCAGAACCTGACCGGCTGCTGCCAGCGGGATAGCCAGTGCGATACCGGCACCCACGCTCTGCCCACCGGCAATAACCAGAATGGTTGAGATGATCGAAGCGAGTGCAGCATCCGGCGCTACGGCGGCGCCAATGTTCATCCAGCCCAGTGCGATCATTTCCAGCGTACCGCCGATAATGATCCCGGTTTTCATATCACCGAGGATCATGCCGACTAACGTACAGGCCACGAGTGGCCGGTGGAACTGAAATTCATCGAGGATCGAGCCCATGCCCGCAATACAGGCAACGATAAATATCAGAACAATTTGCAGCGTGGTAATCTCCATTACACTTCTCCTATTAAATGCCAGAACGGAGTTCAACCTGAAATTTCAGGCCACGGGCTACTGATGCATTTTGGCGATCAGATCCATCATTTTCAGTCTCTGGTCGCTCGACACTTTACGCACTTCCAGTTCGATTCCGCGCTCATTTAACTTTTTGAACGCCTCAATATCTTTAGCATCTACCGATACCGCATTGTTGACCTGAGTTTTCCCCTGACGGAACGCCATCCCCCCGATGTTGACCGACGTGATATTGACGCCTTCTTCCACCAGTCGCACCACATCGGTAGGATTGGTAAACAGCAGCATCACTTTATCGTGGCCATATTTCGGGTTGTTCCACACGCGGATCATTTTCGCTACGTCCACCACATGCGCGGTAACGCCCGGCGGGGCAACCTGAGTCAGCAACGTTTTACGCACGTTATCGGCAGCAACTTCATCGCTGACGACAATAATGCGGGTTACGTTGGTTTCTTTGGTCCAGCGGGTGGCGACCTGGCCATGGATTAAACGGTCATCGATACGTGCCAGACCGATTTTCATGTGATCGCCGGGTGCCATTGGGGCCTGTGGTGCAGCCGGAGCTTTCACCGCAGCGGCGGGGGCAGGGGCTTCTGGTGCTTTCGCTTTCAGGGCTTTTACCCCTTCACGGCCAGTTTCCACGGCCAGCGCGACCAGTTCATCAAAGGTTGGGTTATCGTCTCGTGCCATCAGTACTTCGACCAGCATCGGAATATTGACCCCGGCGACGACTTCATAATCGGGTTTATCTACCACAAGGCGGCTGGCGGCGTTAAACGGGCTGCCCCCCCAGGTATCGACCAGAAAAAGCACTCCCTGCGTACTGTCCATATTGGCTAACCGTGCCTGATATTTCTCGATCAGGGTTTCGGCGTTTTCTCCGGGGACAAAGTCAATCCAACCGACATTTTCCTGTTCCCCTAACAGCATTTCGGCAGTTTTCAGCAGTTGTTCTGCTGCCCAGCCGTGCGTGCCAATCATAATAGCAATAGTCACTTGCTACCTCCTTATCCAGTTAAAACGACGCTTTGGAGTAAACGTCGTTCGAGGTTCAGCTGAGTTAATTGCGTTCAGCATGATTGAGGTCCCACTTTTATCTGTTGAGTTACTTATCAGCGGTACTGAACACACACCACATTGACGGCATTTATTTTAGTACGCGAAAAAATAAATTATGTGACCGTGCTCAGTAATTTAGACGCTGATCCACATTTGTCGGCTGAATGTTGAAACAACCTGTCTGTGAAGGATTGTGCACCCTGAGTGTAAGAAAATATTTTGACGTCCCTGTGGCAACTGATAAAGTAGTGATCCTTTTTTCATACAGGAGTAACGGGCCTCAGCCCTCCCTATGGACTGTCACCGAAGTCGCTTAATCATGCCGCCGGGCTATCCGGTATCGTTTTTAACGTCATTTGACGTCATCATGTTTTCCACCTGTCGTTATCTCTGCCGCACGTTCAGCCGAACGCCTGCTGCGATTTCCCGTTCCTTTTTCCGGAGTCTTTCATGGAATTTCTTTTAGACCCCTCAATCTGGGCCGGTCTCTTTACGCTCATTGTTCTTGAGATCGTGCTGGGCATCGATAACCTGGTGTTTATCGCTATTCTGGCCGATAAACTCCCGCCAAAGCAGCGTGATAAAGCCCGTCTGATTGGTCTGTCACTGGCGCTGATTATGCGTCTTGGCCTGCTATCGCTTATCTCATGGATGGTGACCCTGACGCGTCCGCTGTTTAGCGTTGGCGAATTCAGCTTCTCCGGCCGTGACCTGATCCTGCTGGTGGGGGGGCTGTTCCTGCTGTTCAAAGCCACGATGGAGCTGCATGAACGGCTGGAAAACCGTGAGATGAATGACGGCGGCAATAAAGGATATGCCAGTTTCTGGGCCGTGGTGGTGCAGATCGTTATTCTTGATGCGGTATTCTCCCTCGATGCGGTAATCACCGCTGTCGGGATGGTTAACAATCTGGCGATTATGATGACCGCCGTGGTGATTGCGATGGGCGTGATGCTGCTGGCATCCAAACCGCTGACCAACTTTGTCAACGCGCATCCGACCGTGGTGGTGCTGTGCCTGAGCTTCCTGCTGATGATTGGCCTCAGCCTGGTGGCGGAAGGTTTCGGCTTCCATATTCCAAAAGGTTACCTGTACGCAGCGATTGGCTTCTCGATACTTATTGAGCTGTTTAACCAGATTGCGCGCCATAACTTTATGCGCCATCAGGAAAGACGCCCGATGCGTGAACGCACCGCAGAGGCAATCCAGCGCCTGATGGGCGGGCGTCGTCAGAGCGAAGTGCAGAACAGTGAAAGCAGTGAAGTTGCCGCGATCATGCCGCAGGAAGCGTTTAAAGATGAAGAGCGCTACATGATTAATGGGGTACTGACGCTGGCATCCCGTTCAGTGCGCAGCATCATGACGCCGCGTGGTGAGATCTCCTGGGTTGACGCCACGCGTCCGCTGGATGAAGTTCGCCTGCAGCTGCTGGATACGCCGCACAGCCTGTTCCCGGTTTGCCGGGGCGAGCTGGACGAAATCATTGGCGTCGTGCGCGCGAAAGAGCTGCTGGTGGCCTTGGATCATGGGATTGATGTGGCAACCTTTGCCAGCAATACTCCGCCGATCATCGTACCGGAAACGCTCGACCCGCTGAACCTGCTGGGCGTGCTGCGCCGGGCGAAAGGCAGCTTTGTCGTTGTCACCAACGAATTTGGCGTGGTGCAGGGGCTGATTACCCCGCTGGACGTACTGGAAGCGATTGCCGGTGAGTTCCCGGATGAAGATGAAACCCCGGATATCATTGCGGATGGTGATGGCTGGCTGGTGAAGGGCGGAACCGATCTGCACTCGCTCCAGCAGCTGCTGGATACTCAGGAGCTGGTTAAGCCGGAAGACGATCATGCTTCGCTGGCAGGGCTGCTGATTGACCAGAAAGGTCAGCTGCCAAAAGCCGGTGAGGTGATTGAGATGCTGCCGCTACGCTTCCAGATTATTGAAGCCACCGACTACCGTATCGATCTGGTGCGCGTGACCAAAGAGCGTCAGGAAGACGAAGAAGAGTAAATATCCGGCGTGCCTGACCTGGATTAACAGCGGCCAGGCACGCCTCCCAACATCAGAAGCCTCATCGTCGCGGTTTAAAACCCATAGCGAGCACGAGGCGAGTGGGGGCTGAGCTCAGACCGGTCAGCGGACGTTTAGCGATGGGAGTGATGTCTGGAGATAGTTAAAAGGCATGCCTGGCCGCTACAGGTCAACCCAGCACGCGCTCAGCGTCTCCTGATGATTCATCAGCCATTCTGGGAAATCCCCCAGCGGCATCGGGCGGGCAAAGAAGTAGCCCTGAAGCGTATCAACGCCTCTTTCACGCAGATACTCAGCCTGTTCCGCCGTTTCTACTCCTTCAGCCACCAGGCTAATGTTCAGACGCTGCGCCAGTGAAATCACCATATCGGTCACGGTCGCATTGATCGCATCGGTGCCGATAGCGGCGGTAAAGACTTTATCAATCTTCAACACATCCGGGCTCAGGGTCTTCAGGTACGAAAGGGAGCTGTGGCCAGTACCAAAATCATCGATCGCCAGCTTCACCCCAATCTTATGCAGATGCGACACCACGCGCTGATCGACCACCGGCAGCGAATCCCGCTCGGTCAGCTCGACAATCAGCTGTGGCCTGGGATTGGCCGGCCACCACAGTTGCTGTAAATCGTCGATAATGGCGCGCTCGTGGAAATGGCTGGCCGCCACATTGATCGCAATATGGAACGATTGACAGGCTGGCAGCTGCGGCAAATGGCGCACCACTTCACTGATGACAAAGCGGGTCAGCGGAGCTATCAGATTCTGCCGTTCGGCCAGCGGGATAAATACATCCGGCGGGATCCAGCCCTGGCGCGGGTTATGCCAGCGCAGCAGCAGTTCAATACCTTCACAACCCCCGCTGCGTGCGTTGATCAGCGGCTGGCAGTACACCATAAATTCACGGGCGGTGATGCCATAGCTAATCTGCCACGACAGGCTCATACGGTTGGCGGTTGCCAGCCAGACGATATAGCCCATCAGCAGGCTCAGCAGCAGGGCTAGCGGCAGCTGCGAAGGCACCGTCACCAAAGCCAGCCGCGCCGGGGATGGCCCAAATAGTGTGATGGAGAACGGGTAGCGCAGTGACGACTCTTCATAGGTCACTTCATCCTCTGAAGGCACCGCCGGTTCAATCATCGGATTACCAAACTCCAGGCTCTTACCACCCACGTTAAAAATGGCGCGTTCAACCCACGGCAGGGTCGGCTCCAGCAGATAGTTGGTCATCAGCTCAATATTGATGATCTGAATGATCCCGGAACGGTTGTCGAGGGAGCGTGGCGTCCAGAGCAGCAGCACCGGCGAACCCTTGATCAAATGCTCATCAACCGACAGCATCATGCGCTGGTTATTGACTGCCAGTTCTGGATAGTTGTCGGCAAAGCCAACATCCGTGGAGCCATAGATGCTGGAGCAGTAAACGCGGTCTCTGTCCACCAGTAAAATAGACCTGACCGTCTGCAAAGAAGCCAGTTTTTCAATCAGCGGAAAACGCACTTCACCACAGGTCAGGCCCACCAGGCCAAGGGTGTTGTTTGCCGCGACGTCAAGCGGCGAGAACATTCGGTCAAAACGCTGGATAGCGTTGTCTGCGAAACTTCGCGACTGCTGCTCTATTCGGCCTTTCTCTTCCAGAAAACGGAAGGTTAACGTGAGAATGAGCACCAACGCGGCAACCACCACAGCGATCAGTAACCGCTTGCGGCGAAACTGTCCTAAAACTTCCTGGGACATGTGCATCAGTAACCACCCTTAGATCAAGACGCGTATAAATAGAGACCGAATACCAATTATCGGCAACAGGGGCATTAAGTTTAGTCGTGCTGAAGATAAAAGCTGAAGCGCTCAAAAACAGGAAGTTACTCGCGTAGATACGCCGAAAACACTCTAGCGGTTTCCAGGGTGCGGAGATAGCAGGAGAAGAAAATTATTTTTACGTTAAGACACAAAAAAAAACGCCACCTCAGAGGTGGCGTTACGCTGTGATTAATCACACTGGACTTTTATCGCCAGCCCGCCGCGTGATGTTTCACGATATTTGGCATTCATGTCTTTGCCGGTCTCGTACATAGTTTCAATCACTTTATCCAGCGAGACGCGCGCTTCGCTGGTACGGCGCATCGCCATGCGCGCCGAGTTGATCGCTTTCACCGAAGCAATGGCATTACGCTCAATGCACGGCACCTGCACCTGACCTGCCACCGGGTCGCAGGTCAGTCCAAGGTTATGCTCCATACCGATTTCGGCAGCAACGCAGACCTGTTCCGGGCTGGCACCCAGTAGCTCGGCGAGACCCGCTGCGGCCATTGAGCAGGCGACGCCAACTTCGCCCTGGCAACCCACTTCAGCGCCAGAGATTGACGCATTCATTTTATACAGGATGCCGATAGCGCCGGAGGCCATAAAGTAGCGGATGAAGATGTCAGGGCTAACCGATTCGATAAAGCGATCGTAATACGCCAGCACCGCAGGCACGATGCCGCAGGCGCCGTTGGTTGGCGCTGTCACGACGCGGCCACCGGCAGCATTCTCTTCATTCACCGCCAGCGCAAACATGTTGACCCAGTCGATAACGTTCATCGGATCGCTGGACAGCTTATCGGAAGAGGTCAGCAGCCGGCGCAGCGCGGAAGCACGGCGCGGAACGCGCAGCGGGCCTGGCAGTACGCCTTCGGTATTCAGGCCGCGATCGATACAGTCACGCATGGTCTGCCAGATATCGGCAAAGTAACGCTCAATGTCGGCGCGGCTGTGCACGGCCAGTTCGTTCTTCATAATCATGCCGGACAGGGAGAGGCCGGTCTGATGGCAGTGCTCCAGCATCTCTTTCGCGGAGTTGAACGGGTAGGGGACCGACACTTCGTTCAGCACGGTTTTACCAAAACTCTCTTCATCGACAATAAAACCACCGCCGACGGAGTAGTAGGTTTTGCTGTAAATTTTCAGGTCGCCAGCAAAGGCGTGAATGCTCATGCCGTTCTCATGCAGCGACAGATTATCACTGCGGAACACCATGCCGCCCTCACGCGGGAAGTCGACTTCGTGTGCGCCGTTAGCCAGCAGCAGGCGTTGGCGCTGCTCCACGTCGCGGATGAAGCCGGGAATAGCATCAATGTCGACCGTTTCGGGGGAAGCCCCGGATAGCCCCATAATGATGGCGATATCGGTGTGGTGCCCTTTGCCGGTCAGCGACAGGGAACCATACACATCGACGGCGATGCGCGTCACGGAAGAGAGCTGGCGGTTATTTACCAGATCGTCGACAAACAGTTTGCCGGCTTTCATCGGGCCGACAGTATGAGAACTGGACGGGCCAATGCCGATCTTAAACATGTCGAAAACGCTAATCACGTTACACGCTCCTGTCAGGATTATTGCTCGCGGTGGGCATTGCTCACGGTGGTAGCCCACGAATGGCGAGAAATATAAATGAAAAACTGCCGAATTGCAGTGATTTGGATCGCCACGCTGCGATTTTCTGGTGATAAATAATGCGAAGGTGGTTTTATCTGCAACTAATGGCTGGATTTTAACCGATTCAGGCTGGTTTAGCTACCTGAAGGCTAAGCTGGCGAATAATCCCGGCGGTCATTCCCCAGATAAAGTAGTCATCAAACCACGATAGCCAGACGCGGTGTGACTGCCCGCCACGATGCACATCCAGCGCGGAGTAGCGGCTCAGACGCAGCGCTTCTTCCAGCGGCATCTCAAACACCGATTCCACTTCGCCCTCGTTGGCCTGCCACTCCAGACCCGGCGGCAGCACGCCGACGACCGGCGTAACCTGGAACCCTGTGCTGCTGGTGACCGCAGGCAGAATGCCGACCACGCTGACCGCCGCCGGCGGGATCGCGACCTCTTCAGCGGCTTCGCGCAGGGCGGTGGCCACCAGGGAGGCATCGCTGCTGTCCATCATGCCGCCGGGGAACGCCACCTGCCCGGCGTGTTTACGCAGCGTGGCGGCACGGCGGGTCAGCAATAAGGTTGGGCTGGCATGAGCGACGATCGGCACCAGCACGGCGGCCTGCCGACGCGGCAAATTCTGCTGCCCGGCAGCGGGCGGTTGCAGAATAAAACGCGCCAGAAAGCGCTCCAGCACCGGGTTGTCATGCGTCATCAGTCAGCTGCTCCAGGCAGGGTAAAATGCGGTTCACTTTATCGAAGGTTTCCTGATATTCCGCGGCTTCTTCGCTGTCGGCAACGATCCCGCCTCCGGCAGCACAATAGAGGGTGCCGCGCTCGGCAATCAGCGTGCGGATGGTAATGCTGGTGTCCATGCGCCCGCAAACGCTGAGATAGCCAATACTGCCGCACCAGGCATTGCGCCGCTGTGGCTCCAGCTCTTCAATAATTTCCATCGCCCGCACTTTTGGCGCACCGGTAATCGACCCGCCCGGGAAGCAGGCGCGCAGCAGATCGCAGGCGGAAAGCGCAGGCTTTAGCTCGGCAGTGATAGTGCTGACCAGATGATGCACCGCCGGGAACGGCTCAACCACGAACAGCTCGGGTACTTTGACGCTGCCCGGGGTGGCAACGCGCCCGATATCGTTACGCAGCAGGTCGACGATCATCAGATTCTCGCTGCGATCCTTTGGCGACTGCGCCAGCTTCTCTCCCTGCAGGCGGTCGGCCACGGGATCGGCCAGGCGCGGCAGCGTGCCTTTAATCGGGCGTGTTTCAATCTGCTGACGCTGCAGCTTGATAAACCTTTCCGGCGACAGGCTGAGGATTGCGCTGTCCGGCAGGCGCAGAAAAGCGCTGAACGGTGCGCGGTTGGCGGCGCACAGCTGGCGGAATGCCTGCCATTCATCGCCCGCGTAGCTGGCGTTGAAGCGCTGGGCGAGATTCACCTGATAGCAGTCGCCGGAGAGCAGCCACTGCTGCACTTGACGGAACTTCTCACCGTATTCTTGACGCGACATATTCGCCTGCCAGCTGCTGGTCAGGCGGAAGGTGGGCTGAGCTGCCGCCTGCTGATCGTCCAGCCAGTCTAGCCGTGCCTGCACGTCGCCATGAACCACCAGCGTCAGTTTTTGCTGGTGGTGATCGGCAATCAGCGCCCAGTCGTAAATGCCTACCGCCATATCCGGCGTGGTCAGCTGCTGCTGTGCTGTAGCGGGCAGTTTTTCAAAGCGCCGGCCGAGGTCGTAGCCAAACAGGCCAAGCGCACCGCCCTGAAACGGCAGGCTGTCATGATGCTCAGCACGCAGGCCGCAGTTTTCCAGCTGCTGCTGCAGCAGCGCGAGTGGGTCATCCTCACTGACTATCGTCCCGGCTGCATACTCGATTACCGTCTCTGCGCCGCGCGTGGTGAGGGTGATACACGGCTGAGCCACCAGGATATCAAAGCGGTTATCGCTGTGGTCGGCAAAGCCGGAGTGCAGCAGCATTGCCCATGGCTGATGGGAAAGGGTGGCAAACCGATCGGCCAGCGCATCTGGCGTATACTTCAGAGGATGATAGACAGGCGACATGGTTCTTCAGCAGATAAAGGTACACAGGTGCGCAAGCCTGACATATTTTTAAGCCGCTGGCATCTCTTTGTCGCCCGTGGAATAATCCCGCAGCAAATCCACCCAGGAGTCACTATGTTTACAGGATTACCCGCGCTGTCGTACGAAGAGCAGCAACAGGCCGTAGAACGCATTCAGGAACTGATGGCAAATGGCATGAGCAGTGGCGAGGCCATTGGTATGGTGGCGGCTGAAATTCGTGAGAATCACACGGGCGGACATGTTCCGGTGATGTTTGACGAAGATGAAGAAGACTACATGGGCGATAACAACCACGACGAAGAAGAAGACGAAGAAGAGTAAGTGGTTTACCCCTGCCCGCTGGTAGCAGGGGAAAGAGGTTACTTCGCGGCAACCACTTTAATTTCGACCAGATATTTCGGGTTCATCAAATTGGCCTGTACGGTGCAGCGCACGGGCGCATTACCCGGCGAGACCCAGGCATCCCACGCGCGATTCATCGCGGCAAAATCTTCTTTGTGCACCAGAAAAATGGTGGCATCCAGAATCTTACTTTTATCTGAGCCGACGCGCGTCAGCAGCTTATCAATTACCGCGAGGGCGTTGGCGGTCTGCGCTTCGGCATCCTCATCCAGATTTTCCGGCACGCTGGTGTAATACACCGTGTCGTTATGGATCACGGCTTCCGACATGCGGTGTTCAACAGGTTCAACTCTGATTATTTCTTTAGACATAACAGCACCTTAATCATCTTTTGTTCCAGTCATCAATTCGACTTGGGACATATTTGGGACATTTTTAGAAAAAATACCATCAATCACCTTCGCATGCTGAGATAAATGGTCAGAAGAAAAGTGTGCATACCGCCGAACCATGTCGATGGTTTGCCACCCACCCATTTCCTGCAGGGCGGATATCGGTACGCCTGCCATAATCAGCCAAGTCGCCCAGGTGTGCCGAAGGTCATGGAAACGGAAATCCTCTATTCCTGCCCGGCGCAATGCTGCGCGCCATCCGGTATTTGCATTTGTACGGACGCAGCGGGAAACTCTCTCCATCTCGCCTTTGTCATTTTCCACCATGTCAACGTAAGCAAAAACAAACTCATCATGCCGACCAATGTTTTTTCTCAGAACGGCACATGCGGTATCATTCAGTGCAACGCCAATTGCTCTGCCTGATTTGCTTTCGTCGGCGTAGATCCACGCCATACGTTTCTGCATGTCGATTTGCTCCCACTTCAGGCTGGTGATGTTAGATCGCCTCAACCCCGTTGAAAGAGCAAACTCGACAGTGGACTTTAATGGCTCGGAGCATTCTTTTACCAGCCGCTGTGCTTCTTCCGGCTTAAGCCAGCGTATACGGCGCTCCTTCGCCACAGGAACCTTGATTAAAGGCCCCTTATCTATAACCCTCCACTCCCTTTCTGCCGCCCTGAAAAGCGACCTGATGAAAGAAAGTCTCTTTATCTTTGTGCCTTGGGTCAGAAGCTTGGGTTTGTACTCAGGTGCCTCCTTTCCTCTCCTTGCGTACGCCGCCGATATCTGCCGCCACCTGTTAAGGTGGTTGCGATTTATCGCGCCGGATACCGCTGCATAAATCTCCCTTTCCTTAATATCCCGAAGTCGCTTTCCGCTCAGATGCTCAAGCCAGAAAGAAATCTGGTCTTTGTCATTCCAGAGAGTTTTCTTTTCTGATTTTTCATGTATCCATCGAACGCAGGCCTCTTCAAAAGTCATCGGGGTCAGCTCTCCCATTTTAGCCTCCCGCCATGACTCGGCCTTTAGCTTGTCGTGGAGCTCCTGCGCTTGCTGCTTGTCGGACGTGCCAAGAGACTGCTTAATTCTTTTACCGCCCGCCGGTGTGAAGCTGGCGTACCAGATTTCACCTCTGCGAAAGATTGACATGGCTTATCCTCATGTTCATCTGACGCGCTCACCGCGACAGTGTGCAACGGATTATTCAACGCGGCAATACATGCCTGCCGGGTTACGAGATAGGGTGATTTTGGCTTTCTGGGGTCTTTGCGTGTGGCGGTGAGCCTTCCCGACCGGATCCAGTTGCTGGCAGTGGGCCTGGAAATGCCGAGGAACGCGCAGGCCTCATCGAGGGTGAGTGAATACGCTGACATGGTTACCTCAGTAGATAGATGGGGGGTTACTTAGACTTGAGCGCTTCTTTTTCAGCGCGAGTAGCCGGACGGGAATAGCCCATACGTGAACGAATCATGATGGGCTCATTTTTCTTAAGCCTTTTCACTCCTGACTCGAAAATCTTTCCTGGTGGATTTCCATTCCATGAAGCGATGATGTGGTTGTCGTGGACTTCGATAACGCGAACTTTATACACAGAGTGGGTAATAACTGTCGTGTTACCCATGCGATGTCGTTGCACGTCGTAGACGACCATTCCTGGCTTTAATGATGATAACTTCACTGCCTTATTTCCTTATCCACCACGCGCACGTAGTAAGCCAGCCAGTCTCTTGGCCGGAACTTAC
>NZ_JASCAQ010000038.1:0-83637 GCF_029967685.1 Erwinia sp. V90_4
ATCTGACGGGCGAGGCATGCCGTCGCCCCTACGACAACATCTGACGGGCGAGGCATGCCGTCGCCCCTACGACAACATCTGACGGGCGAGGCATGCCATCGTCCCTACGACAACATCTGACGGGCGAGGCATGCCATCGCCCCTACTCGCCATGAACGTAGGGGTCGGGCATGCCCGACCCTACAGACGACATTGGCACCTTTGCCGATGTTCATCTCCGTTATTGTCTGCTATATTCCGTAGGTATGTTGTAACTAATGGAGAAGGTTATGAGCCGTTATGATGCCGTTGATAGGCTACACCGCTGTGTCGCGCAGCTGGAGCAGGAGCTGGATACCTTGCAGCATCAACTGCTGGATTTGCGCCTGTTGGCGGCCAGGGTTTTTGAACTGCCCGCCGTGGAAAAAGGCAAGGAGCACGATCCGCTGACTGAGATTGCGGTGGAGCAGCTGGTCGGTCAGCCCGCCCTGCAGCGGGCCCTCAGCCACTTCTGCCGCCTGTTTATGCAGCATCAGTCAGAAAAAATCAGCACCAAGGCCGCGGTACGCCTGCCGGGCGCTATCTGCGTGGAAACGGACGCTGAGCAGAGTGCCCTGTTACAACAGCAGGTCACCACTATCAATCAGCTCAAACAGCAGCTGGAGCAGATTATCACCGTAGAGTCGGGCCTGCCGCCCGAGGAGCGCTTCGAGTTTGTGCATACTCACCTGCGCGGCCTGATCACGCTGAATGCCTACCGTTCGATCGCCCTGCTCGACGCGCCGGATTCAGTGCGCTTTGGCTGGGCAAATAAGCACATTATCAAGAACGTCAGCCGTGAAGAGATGCTTGAGAAGCTGAATAAAAGCCTGCAGGCCGGGCGCGCGGTGGCCCCGTGGACGCGTGAGCAGTGGGCAGAACGCGTGGCGGATGAGATTGAAGCGATTAAGTCGCTGCCGGCTCATGCCGCGCTGAAGATTAAACGCCCGGTGAAAGTGCAGCCCATTGCGCGCGTGTGGGATAGCCAACAGCAGAAGCAGACGCAGCTGGCCTGCCCTTCACCGCTGCTGGTGATGTGCCCGGATGCGAACAGCGTGCCGAAGCTGGGTGAGCTGCTGAATTATGATGCCGGGAAAGTCACGCATCGCTATAAGCCGGAGGCGCAACCGCTGTATCTGCTGATCCCGCGGCTGCATTTGTATAGCGATCGGTTAGTTTGAATGACGATTGCTGCGGGCCGACCGGAAAAAAGGTCGGCCCCTGCAAAACCGGATTCTTATTGGCGTGCATGAGTCTGCTGCGGGCCGACCGGAAAAAAGGTCGGCCCCTACAAAAACTGATTCCTACTGCGAGCATGAATTTGCTGCGGGCGTTACACCTTCATGCTGCCGACCATCTCTTCCGGGCGCACCCAGGCGTCGAACTCCTCTTCGGTCAGGTAACCCAGCTTCAGCGCTGAGCCTTTCAGCGTCAGCCCCTCTTTATGCGCTTTTTTCGCAATTTCTGCCGCTTTATCGTAGCCGATATGGGTATTAAGCGCGGTCACCAGCATCAGCGACTCGTTCAGCAGCTGGGTGATGCGGTCACGATTTGGCTCGATGCCCACGGCGCAGTGGTGGTTAAAGCTGTCCATTCCGTCGGCCAGCAGGCGCACCGACTGCAGGAAGTTGTGGATCACCATCGGGCGATAAACGTTCAGCTCGAAGTTACCGGACGCGCCGCCCATATTCACCGCCACATCATTGCCCATCACCTGGCAGCACAGCATGGTCATCGCTTCACACTGCGTCGGGTTGACCTTACCCGGCATAATTGAACTGCCCGGCTCGTTTTCCGGGATGGAAAGTTCGCCGATGCCGCAGCGCGGGCCGGACGACAGCCAGCGCACGTCGTTGGCAATTTTCATCAGCGAAGCCGCCAGCCCCTTTAGCGAACCGTGCGCGTGCACCAGCGCATCGCAGGTCGCCAGCGCTTCAAATTTATTCGGTGCGGTAACAAATGGCTGCTGAGTCAGCTCTGCCAGCTCTTTGGCCACGCGTACCGCGTATTCCGGGTGGGTGTTCAGCCCGGTGCCCACCGCCGTGCCGCCCAGCGCCAGCTCCGCCACATGCGGAATGCTCTGTTCAATATGCTTGAGGTTGTGGCTCAGCATCGCCACCCAGCCGGAGATCTCCTGGCCGAGCGTCAGCGGCGTCGCGTCCTGTAAATGGGTACGGCCAATTTTGACGATGTCTTTAAACGCTTCTGCCTTCTCGCTCAGCGTTTTCTGCAACACTTTCAGCTGGGGGATCAGGTGCTGCTGCACCGCCACCACCGCCGCGACGTGCATGGCAGTTGGGAACACGTCGTTAGAGCTCTGGCTCTTATTAACATCATCATTGGGGTGAACCAGGCGCGACATGCCGCGCTCGCCGCCGAGGATCTCGCTGGCGCGGTTTGCCAGCACCTCGTTCATATTCATATTGGTTTGCGTGCCGGAGCCGGTTTGCCAGATAGCCAGCGGGAACTCCCCGTGATGCTTGTCCGCCAGCACTTCGTCCGCCGCTTTGATGATCGCCTCGGCACGCTCATCCGGTAACAGCTTCAGGTCGCTGTTCACTTTGGCCGCAGCGCGCTTGGTCAGCGCCAGCGCATACACCAGCTCGGTCGGCATTTTTTCCGTCGAAATGCGGAAGTGCTCCAGCGAGCGCTGTGTTTGCGCACCCCAGAGTTTATCGGCAGGGACATCGATCGGTCCCATTGAGTCTTTTTCAACGCGGTTGGCAGCCATTCCTCTCTCCTTTAGCACAACTTTTTTGGCGCTTTTAACTTTGCGATAGGTCAAAAACGCGCACATGAGTGATAAGTCTGACACAGTATAGTTTACGAGTATGCGACTCATTCGCGTTTATCGCACGTTGATTATCTCTCTGCGCCATTTTTCTGCTTTAATAGCGCCAGTAACCAGTGAATGACCAGGGAGAAATGATGCAAAAGTTAATCAATTCGCTGCAAAATTATGCATGGGGCAGCAAGCACGCCCTCACTGATTTATATGGTATTGCCAACCCTTCCCAGCAGCCGATGGCGGAACTGTGGATGGGCGCGCATCCAAAAAGCCCGTCAAAAGTGCTGATCAACGGCGAGCCGCAGTCGCTGCGCGCGCTAATTGATGCCGATAAAGCTTCCCTGCTTGGCCCCGCCGTCGCACAGCGTTTTGGCGAGCTGCCGTTCCTGTTTAAAGTGCTGTGCGCAGAACAGCCGCTGTCGATTCAGGTTCACCCGAGCAAACCGGCTGCCGAAGCGGGCTATGCGCGTGAAAATGCCGCTGGCGTGCCGGTCGACGCCGCCGAGCGTAACTATAAAGATGCTAACCATAAGCCAGAGCTGGTCTATGCGCTGACGCCGTTCAAGGCGATTAACGGCTTCCGCCCGCTGCGCGAAATCCAGTCCCTGCTGCAGCCGGTAGCGGGCGCGCACCCGGCCATTGCCCATTTCCTCAATGCCGCCGATGAAACCCGTCTGGCCCAGCTGTTTGCCAGCCTGCTGTCGATGAAAGAGCAGGAGAAGTCGCTGGCGCTGGACATTCTGCGCACGACGCTGCCTGGCCAGCACGGTGAGCCGTGGCAGACCATTGCTGAAATTGCCGAGGTTTACCCGGACGACTGCGGCCTGTTCTCCCCCCTGCTGCTGAACGTGGTTACCCTGCAGCCGGGCGAAGCGATGTTCCTGTTTGCGGAAACCCCACACGCCTACCTCCACGGCGTGGCGCTGGAAGTCATGGCGAACTCCGATAACGTGCTGCGCGCCGGCCTGACGCCCAAATACATTGATGTTCCTGAGCTGCTGGCCAACCTGAAATTCACCTCGCGCGCGGCCGATACCCTGCTGACCACACCGCAACAGCATGGCGCCACGCTCGATTTCCCCATCCCGGTGGATGACTTTGCCTTTGCCATACACGCGCTGAGCAGCCAGCCGCTCGCGGTGGATCAGGAGAGCGCCGCGATTGTTTTCTGCATTGAAGGCCACGCCGAACTGAACTGTGGCGGTCAGTCATTGTCACTTAATGCAGGTGAATCTGCTTTTATTGCCGCCAGCGAGCCGACGCTGTCGCTCTCAGGCAATGGCCGCGTTGCCAGGGTTTTTAATCAACATCTTAAATGCGGCTGACGCCAGCGGTCATAATTGCTAAGCTATTTAGTGTATTAAACAAAAACGCCGCATTGGCGTTTTTTATCGCCAGAGGGTTACCCGCAGGATCTGCACGGGCTAACCGGCATTCGCGAACGGAAAAAGGACGACACAACTGATGAATAAAACCAAGATTGCTGTGGGTGTAGTGGTTGCCCTTGGCGTAGTCTGGACTGCTGGCGCCTGGTTTACCGGCAAGCAGCTGGAAAAAAATATGGATCAGCTGGTACAGCAGGCTAACGCCCAGATCCAGAACAGCGCTCCGGAAAGCCGTCTGCAGCTGAGCTATCAGGATTTCCAGCGCGGCGTATTTAGCAGCAGCGCACGTTTCGTGCTGCAGAGCAGCTCGCAGACGGAAGATAACGCCATGCTGAAGCCAGGCCAGAGCATCGTGTTTAAAGAGACTATCGATCATGGTCCTTTCCCGCTGGCACAGCTGAAAAAATTCAACCTGATCCCAAGCATGGCTTCGGTACACAGCGAGCTGGAAAACACCGACGCGGTGAAAAAGCTGTTTGAAATCACCAAAGGCAAGTCGATTGTGCAGGCGGAAACCCGCGTGGGCTACGGCGGCAGCACCGATTCAGACATCAAACTGTTACCTGCCGACTACAGCAATGCCCAGACCGGTGAACGTTTTGCCTTCAACGGCGGCACGCTGAAAGTCAGTGCGGATGATAAAGGCGATAAAGTGGCGTTTAACGGCGATATCGACAGCCTGGTGCTGACCAGCAAAAACGAGCTGGGGATGCCGGTGCTGTTCACCGTTAACGGCCTGAAGCTGGATGCTAATACCAACCTTAGCCCGGAAGGGATGCGCATTGGCGACCAGACTATCGCGCTAAAAAAACTGAGTGCGGCAGTGGATGGCAAAGAGGCGCTGATCGCCGAAGGCCTGAACGGTAAATCGACCTTCGATTCCGACAAGGGCAGCGTGTCCGGCCAGATCGACTACACCCTTGACAGCCTGAAGCTTCAGGGCCAGAACTTCGGCCAGGGCAAGCTGGCAGTTAAGCTGGCTGGCTTTGATGGCAAGGCGATGAAAGCCTTCTCCGAAAGCTACAACCGCCAGATGCAGGCGTTGAACAGCGATCCGGCTGTGCAGGCTAACCCTGAGCTATATCAGCAGCGCACCAGTGAAATCCTCACCAGTAACCTGCCGCTGCTGCTGAAAGGCGATCCGTCAGTCAGCATCGCGCCATTTAGCTGGAAAAATGATAAGGGCGAGAGCAGCTTTAACCTTAACGCCCAGTTCAAGGACCCGGCCACCGCCACCGCTGCGGCGCAGAATCTGGGCCAGCAGGTGGATAACGTACTGAAAACTCTGGATACCAAACTGACTATCTCGATGGATATGGCGACCGAGATGATGACGCATGTGGCGATGGCAGAAGGCTACAGCCAGGAAGAAGCGGTAAAACTGGCGGACCAGCAGGTGAAAGGCGTGGCTGCTATGGGCCAGATGTTCAAGCTGACCACGCAGAAAGATAACAACATTACCACCAGCCTGCAGTACGGCACCGGTCAGATCACCATGAACGGTGAGAAGATGCCGCTGGAGCAGTTCCTGTCCCGCTATATGCTGGGTGGCGCTGGCATGGTCGCACCGGAAGGCATGCCGCAGTAATGTTCTGAAATTAAACAGCCACCTTTCTGAAGGTGGCTTTTTTTTGCCTGACTAGCTGTGCTGGATCCTAATATCGCTGGTTTCTCCCAGCAGCTGCTGCCCGCTGGTCAGGGGGATCCTGAACGCCGTCGCGTCGCGCTCAAGGCAGACGGTGCGTAAGTGGCGGTTACAAATAAACCAGATCTCATCGCGATTGTTCGACAGCAGATAGTAGGCATCAGAAGTTTCAGAGGGGTTGTAACAGCCTAATGCGCGATAAGCGGTATCCAGAGTGAAACCGCTTTGCAGGGGCAGTGGGCGCGGACCATTATCCAATTCCTTTACTCTCAGATATAAACCTTGTTCCAGCCAGAGCATAAACCACCATCCTTTTTATCCCAGATAATGTGATTATAACCAGCATTCCTCTGCGCACCCCGCCGCCCCCTTTATTTGCAAAGCCCGTCACAGCGCTGCAGGAAATTTAAGCCGATCCACGCTCAATCAGCAGCGGCGGCAGGATGATATGCTGGACTGCACTGGTTGGGTCGGCCATCTTTTGCAGCAGGCGCTGAGTATCCGACAGCACGGAGTCGATGTGATCCTCCAGGCACGCAGATCCCGCGCTGTTTTCTCTTACAGCGAGTGCTAATCACTGGTAGGGAACCGCCACTGTTTAATATCACAAAAACGTAACTCTCTGTTACTCGCAATCAACTCTGCTGGAATTAAATAAAACTCCTCAGAATATTCGTAAAAGTAATAACTATTACTAAAGATTATCTTTTCATCAGGATCGGGATGTCTGGCGGCAAAGTCTTCGTTGTCATAAGCAAGTGAGCCTGCAGGATGAGCAATATAGTCAAGAATCAGGCTATCCGATGTGAACGGCCTACTGTGTAAACAGTGCCGTCCTCTGTTGTTCAATGGCTTGATATAGAGAAAATCATCCAGTTGACTAATCTCCTCTGCAAACCCACTCTCTTTCCCAACCAGTGCTAACAATCCTGAATACAGTGCATTTCTCTCATAGAGTGATTTATTCAAAGTGCCAAACTTGACAAACTGATAGATTACTTCATTGATGAGCCTGAACTCACTTATCTTTAACTCTCTGTTATGATAAATAAATTTATCACTCTGATAAGAGATCTTATGGTGCAGCATCTTATTTCTAATTAACACGCAAAAGTCATAAAGGTAATACAAAAACACATCATCAAAGAAATCTTTATTAATATTTCTTTTAATGATCTCTTTTTTCACCGCAAAAGTTTTATCTACGCATCCAAACTTGACATCTACAAAAGTGTCCAGATAGTCAAAAAAAACAGGAAAAACCACTAACATAGCATAACTGTTTTCCAGAGTACGGTCCCATGCAAAAGAACCTACACAATGAAGAAAGTAATTACATGTGGTGGCGCCCTCTTGTTTGGAGTAAAGGGGGTCATGGCGTGGTCCCCTAAACATAAATGAGTGATAGATAATTGCCCGCGTAACCTCAAGATGCCTTTCCATCTCGTTTTTATTTTCCATTATTCAATCCCTTTAGGTCCAGTAACCTTCATAATCACCTGTTCGATAAACTATGGCAACCCGCGAATCACCGGTATCAGAAGGTACACTCGGTAATCTCCCGCTATTGAAAACGCGCGCTTAGCCGCCCTCTTTGCGCAGATAAGCAACGACCAGCAGCGCCGTTGCGCATTTTGCTGGCGTTGTTGCGCAAAGAGTTTTTATAATGCTCTGCACTTTACGATAACAACAGAGAGTGCCGACATGATCGATTCCCAGCTTCCCCTCACCGATATCCATCGCCATCTTGACGGCAATATTCGCGCCCAAACCATTCTCGATTTAGGCCGCGAGTTTAATCTTACTCTCCCTGCCACCACTCTGGAGCTTCTGCGCCCGCACGTGCAGGTGATTGAAGCGGAGCCGGACCTGGTGAGCTTCCTCAACAAGCTCGACTGGGGCGTAAAAGTGCTGGGCTCGCTCGATGCCTGCCGTCGCGTGGCGCTGGAAAACGTCGAGGACGCGGCGCGCGCCGGGATCCACTATGCTGAGCTGCGCTTCTCGCCGGGCTATATGGCGATGACCCACAACCTGCCGGTGGCGGGCGTGGTGGAAGCGGTGATCGACGGCATTAAGGCGGGCTGCGGCAAGCACAATATTGACGTGCGCCTGATTGGCATTATGAGCCGCACCTTCGGTGAGGAAGCCTGCCTGCGCGAGCTTGACGGCCTGCTGGCGCACCGTGACAGCATTACCGCACTCGACCTGGCGGGTGATGAGCTGGGCTTCCCGGGCAGCCAGTTCCTCAGCCACTTTAACCGCGCGCGTGACGCTGGGCTGCGCATTACCGTGCATGCCGGTGAGGCCGCCGGGCCGGAAAGCATCTGGCAGGCGATCCGCGAGCTGGGCGCGGAGCGTATTGGTCACGGAGTAAAAGCGGTGCAGGATCCGGCGCTGATGGATTTCCTCGCGCAGCACGGGATTGGCATTGAGTCGTGCCTGACCTCCAATATCCAGACCAGCACCGTGGCCTCGCTGGCACAGCATCCGCTGAAGGCCTTCCTTGACCACGGTATCCTCGCCACCATCAATACCGACGATCCGGCGGTTCAGGGGATTGAGATCGGTCACGAATACGAAATTGCCGCCCCGGCAGCAGGTTTGAGCAGGGAGCAGATGCGCGTGGCGCAGGAGAATGGCCTGAAGATTGCGTTCCTCAGCGATGCCGAGAAAGCCGCAGTGCGGGCGCGTGCCGCAGCGTAATTAATGACGCGGGTCGACGTCTGTATCACGGCCGGTGCAAATCCCCAACACGGGTCGACCGAAAAAGAAGGTCGACCCCTACGGTAAATGTGGCGCCGACCTTCTCTATCACGGCCTATGCAAATCCTTAACACGGGTCGACCGGAAAAAATGGTCGACCCCTACAGTAGGGGCCGACCTTCTTTTTCGGTCGGCCCTTTTCACGGCGTAATCCTATTTCAACGACAGGGTCTGGCGCTTCTCGGCGGACTGTAAGCCCAGCTCGATCAGCTCCATCACCTGAATCGCCTCTTCCGCCTGCACCGGGTTTTCACCCACGCCGTTAATCGCATCGCGAATGCCCGCATAGTAAGCCGGATAGTTGCCAGGAATAGTCAGCAGGCTCTTCTCGACCATTGCATCACCTTCGGCCAGCGTCAGCACGCCGTCGCGCATATCGTAGCCCCAGTCTTCCTGCGGCGGGCGCGCCCCGGCTTTCAGCGCATCCTCCTGCGGATCAAGGCCAAACTTCACAAAGCTGCCTTTGGTACCGTGTACCTGATAGCGCGCCGATTGGGCGGCCACCAGCATGCTGGCGTGCAGCACCACGCGGCGTTGAGGATAGGTCAGCGTGCAGTGGAAGTAGTCGGTGGTTTGCGCCCCCGGGCGCAACTCGGCGGCATCGAGAGTAATCGCCACCGGGGAGCCAAACAGCTGCAGCGCCTGGTCAATCACGTGTGGCCCCAGATCGTACCAGATTCCGCTGCCCGCGCCTTTCTGCTCGCGCCAGCGCTGCTGCACGGTTGGGCGGAAGCGGTCAAAGTGCGACTCAAAGTAGCGTACATCGCCCAGCGTGCCGTCAGCCAGCAGCGCTTTAAGGGTGAGGAAATCACTGTCCCAGCGGCGGTTATGGAACACCGACAGCAGCAGCCCTTTGGCTTTTGCCAGCGC
This sequence comes from Erwinia sp. V90_4, assembly GCF_029967685.1. Taxonomy (NCBI): domain Bacteria; kingdom Pseudomonadati; phylum Pseudomonadota; class Gammaproteobacteria; order Enterobacterales; family Erwiniaceae; genus Erwinia; species Erwinia sp. V90_4. The sequence continues at coordinate 9,470 of NZ_JASCAQ010000038.1, forward strand.
ATCCAGCTCGCGCGCCTGTGACAGTGTCACGGTAAACGGTTTGTCGACAACCACATGTTTCCCGGCGTTCAGCGCGGCTTTGGCCAGCGGGAAGTGGGTATCGTTTGGGGTGGGAATGACAATCAGCTGCAGGGTTGGGTCGTCAAACAGTGCCTGAGGGTCGGACACCACCTGCACCGAAGGCCAGTCCGCATGAACTTTGCCGGCATCGCTGCTGGAAACGGCGGCCAGCTCCATCTCAGCAGTGCCTGAGATTAGGGGTGCATGGAAGGTTTTGCTGGCGAAGCCGTAGCCCACCAGACCAACACGAATTTTATCACTCATTAGAATCCCTCTCGTAGTTACTCCGTTGATTTAAGTCGATCGACGGGGCAACCACAAGAAGGATTTACCCTAAAAGCTATTCATTGGCACGGCGCGGTAAGTGCCAGGTCTCCTGGGCGACCAGCGCATCGTGTGCATCCAGGCTGCGACGGCGGAAATCGCTGGGGCTGACGCCCGCGCGCTTGCGGAACACGCGGGAAAAGTAGAGTTGATCGTCATAGCCCACTTCGCGCCCGATGCTGGCGATCGGTTCCTGGGTAGTTTGCAGCAGCAGCTTGGCGCGGATCACCCGCTGATCCTCTCGCCAGCGCAGCAGGTTGACCCCCATCTGCTCGCGGAACAGGTGCGCCAGCCGCGACGGTGACAGGCAGACATGCTTCGCCACCTCTTCAATTTTCACCTCCGCCGCCAGATTGTTGGTGACGTACTGGCAGGCTTCGACCACGCGCGCATCGCGGATCTGCTGATGGCTGCGCGGATCTTCCTGCACCGCCCGCAGCAGCAGGCGCTCCAGCAGATTCATCGCCAGCTCCTCGGCAAAGCGCCGCCCGGAGTTGTGGGTGTGTTCGATATTGGCGAACAGGCGGTCAAACTCGCCGCGCAGCGACTCCGGCAGGCGCAGGCGCCCCACGCCCTGCGCTTCATCCTGCCACTCCAGCCAGTCGCTCCAGTAGGCACGCGGGCGGAAATAGACCCAGCGGTGATACCAGCTGTCGCTGTCAGGCGAACGGCCGTAATAGTGCGGAGTTTTCGGCTGAAACAGCAGCAGGTCGCCCGGTTCGCAGTCAAACGCCGCCTCGCCGTCACACACCCGGCCACGCCCTTTAATCGTCAGGTTGAGAATGTAGCCCTTCATGCCGTGCGGGCGATCGATAAAGAAATCGAGCGGCCCGTCGGCGTTGATGGGGGTCAGCCCGGCCACCAGCCAGGCGCTAAACGGATACCCCGGAAGCAGCGGGTTGGATTGCGCCACCGGCGCCAGACGATGATACATAACCCCTCCTGTCAGGCCGCTTTGGCTTTTTGTTTGTAACGGTCAAAAATCACCGCCGCTAACAATATCAGACCGCGCACCACGTACTGTGAGAAAGGCGAGATATTGAGTAAATTCATCGCATTCTCAACCGTTCCGAGGATTAACACCCCGGCAACCACATAGGAAATCTTACCAATCCCCCCCTTCAGCGACACGCCACCGAGCACGCAGGCAGAAATCACAATCAGCTCATAGCCGAGCGAGGTCATTGGCTGGCCGCTGGTCATGCGCGAGGCGAGGATAATGCCCGCCGCCGCCGACACCAGCCCGGAGAGGATAAAGATGATAATGCGCGTGCGCACCACCGGCACCCCGGCCAGCCTTGCCGCCTCTTCATTACCGCCAATCGCCAGCGTATTGCGGCCAAAGGTGGTTTTGTTCAGCAGGAAACCGAACAGCACCAGAGTGACTATCGTCAGCCACACTGGCGCAGGAATGCCCAGCCAGCTGGCGTAGCCGAGCGCGAAGAAGCGCTCGTCTTCGATACCGACCGCCTTACCGTCGGAGAAGATATACGCCAGCCCGCGCACAATCTGCATGGTCGCCAGCGTGGTGATCAGGGCGTTAATTTTCAGTTTAGCAATGACAAAGCCATTGATCAGGCCGCAGGCGACGCCGAGCAGTAGCCCCGCCGCCACGCCGATCCACAGACTTTCGGTCATATTGATCACCACCGCGCACACCACCCCAGCACAGGCAATCACCGAGGCGACCGACAGGTCAAAATCACCGGACGCGAGGCAGAACAGCATGCCGCAGGCCACCATACCGGACATCGACATTGCCAGGCCGAGGCCTTTCATATTGATCAGGCTGCCGAAGTTCGGCACAAACACCGTGCAGGCGATAAACAGCGCGGCAAACACCACCAGCATGCCGAAGTTGTCCCAGATGCGCCAAAAGCTGAAGCGTGATGGGGCGGCTGGCGTCCCGGTTGAGGTTGTCGTAGACATCGGTTTCTCCTGCATTTCAGGCCACCTGGGTGGCAGGTTTAGCGGTTTTTGGCATCGCCAGACTTAAGGTCAGCGCTTCCGTTGCGTCGTTGTGGTCCAGCTCCCCGGCGATTTCGCCTTCGCGCATCACCAGGATCCGGTCGGCCAGCCCCATCACTTCCGGCAGATCGCTGGAGGCAAACAGCACCGCAATCCCCTGCTCGGCCAGCGCGTAAATCAGCTGATAGATCTCATTTTTTGCTCCGACATCAATGCCGCGCGTTGGCTCGTCGAGCAGGATCACTTTCATCTCTTCCGACAGCCAGCGGCCAAGGATGGCCTTCTGCTGATTGCCACCCGACAGGTTCATAATCAGCTGGTCAGCCGACGGGGTTTTGATATTCAGTGAGCGAATATGCGCCCCGGCGTTTTTCGCTTCCCAACCTTTGTTGATCAGGCAGCCGGCGGTAAGGTTGTTGCGCCGGGCGCTGATGTTGATGTTGTCGCGCACCGAATGCACCGGGATGATGCCGTCGGCCTTGCGGTCTTCCGGGCAGAGCATGATCCCGGCACGAATGGCCTCAATCGGCTCACGCAGATTGAGCACCTCGCCATCGAGGCGCAGCTCGCCGCTGATTAGACGCGTGGCGCCGAACAGCCCTTTCATCAGTTCGCTGCGCCCGGCGCCGACCAGGCCGAACAGCCCGACGATCTCCCCGGCTCGCACGCTGAACGACACCGCGCTGCGCACGCCTTTGGCCTGGACATTGTCGAGCTGCAGGCGCACTGCACCGTGCGCACGCGGGCGGTAGCCGTAGATATCGCCGATTTCACGCCCGACCATCGCCTGCACCAGCAGGTCGTTGGTGGTGGTTTGCATATCGGTGAAGGTGCGCACGTAGCGGCCATCTTTAAATACGGTGATTGCATCGCTAAGGGCGAAAATCTCCTCCATGCGGTGCGAGACGTACAGCACCACTTTGCCATCGGCGCGCAGCTGGCGGATGACGCGGAACAGCTGGTCGATTTCCCGTGCAGACAGTGAGCTGGTCGGTTCGTCAAAGGCGATCACTTTGGCGTTGCGCGCCAGCGCTTTGGCAATTTCCACCATCTGCCACTGGCCGAGCGACAGGTATTTCAGCGGCAGATCCGGGTCGATATCCATGCCGAGCGTTTTTAGCTGGCGCGCGGCTTCGGCACGCAGCTTCGCCCGGTTAACCAGCCCGCCGCGCTGCGGCAGCTGGCCTAAGAAGATGTTTTCTGCCACCGACATTTCCGGCACCAGATGCAGTTCCTGATAGATAATCGCTACCCCGGCATTCAGCGCATCGGTGGTGTGCTGGAAGTTAGCCGGCTGGCCTTGAATGCGGATCTCTCCACTGCTGGCCTGATAGCTGCCGCTGAGGATCTTCAACAGCGTCGATTTGCCCGCGCCGTTCTCGCCCATCAGGGCATGCACTTCCCCGGCATAGCAGTCAAAACTGATATCCTGCAGCGCTTTTACGCCGGGAAAGGTTTTGCCTATGCCGTGAAAGCTCAGATAAGCGGGTTGCGTGGTCATAGTGTCTCCTCCTGCACGTTGAGCGTTTGCAGCGGGCGGACCGAAAAAGAGGGTCCGCCCCTACAGCATTCTGAGCCGCTGAAGCCGAACTTTTGGTTTCGATCGGCCCGCGGTTCGCCCCATCACCAGCGTTGAATTGTAGGGGCCGATCCTTTGTTTCGATCGGCCCTCTGTACAGTTACATCAGCCCTTTCTTCGCCAGTTCGGCTTTGAAGTTATCGCGGGTAATCAGTACCACGTCGGTCACTTCGGTGAACTTGGCAGGCTCGGTGCCGTTGGTCACCCAGTCATGCAGCATCTTGATACTGCGGTAGCCGTGCACGTCCGGGCTTGGCAGCAGAGAGCCGTAGAAGCCGGTCGCGGCACCTTTCGACAGTTCGCTTACCGCATCCACGCCGTTAATCCCGATGCCAATAACGTCGGCCGCCTTAAAGCCCTGACCTTCGGTGGCGCGCACGCCGCCCAGCACGGTGTTGTCGTTCATACCAACGATTAGCCAGTGCTTCACCTCCGGATGCTGCACCAGCAGGGAGTTACCGGCATCAAACGCGCCGGGAATATCGTTGGATTTGGTTGGGATCTGATAAATCTGTTTTTCCGGGAATCCAGCAGCCTTCAGCGCATCCATCGACCCGCCGGTGCGGCGACGGGCGGTATCCAGCTCGTTGGCGGTGATCGCCATTACCGCAGTCTCTTTCGCATCCCAGCCGCGTTTTTGCATCTCTTTGTACAGCTCCTGCCCCTGGCGCTCGCCGATTTTGGTAGCGGCCATCATCACCAGCGGCACGCTATCCATCGGTTTGCCTTTGGCGGTGACGAACTGGTCATCAACGGCGATCACCTTCAGGTCATAGCTGCGCGCTTTCGCGACAATGGCGGAGCCCAGTTTTGGGTCCGGCGTACAGATAACGAACCCCTTCGCGCCGCTGGCGGCCAGGCTGTCGATGGCGTTCAGGGTTTTCTCACCGTCCGGCACGGCGATTTTAATCACCTCAAAGCCCATCTCTTTACCGGCCTTATCGGCGAATTTCCATTCAGTCTGGAACCACGGCTCTTCCGGCTGCTTCACCAGAAAACCGAGTTTCATGGTCTCCGCCATAGCGGATTGTGACATAACGGCGGCGAGGCCAATCGCGGCCAGCGCTTGAGTGAATTTGTGCATGAGGCTCTCCGGCTCAGTGCCCGCTTTACGCGGGTTTGTGTAAACGGTAACAATCGGATGTTCATAAATTAAAAGCTGCTATTCAATACCTTACCTGAGCACTGACGGCGTAACAGTGACGGTAGTGCGCTAGTTTTACCCGCATGCAAGGGAAAATTTGTAGAGCGCTATCACACCCTGAAATTACAGTCGTTTTGTCCATCTATTCAGCCAGTTTAACCGTTACGCAACATTTGAAGCCCATCACATAACCCCCGCTGATGGCAGAAAAGTGCATATTTGCAGCCAGCCGCACCTAACGTGATTGCCGCGAGCTTTCCAGGATAGAGGGACATGAAAAAAGCCTGTTCTGAAAATAACGGAGAACAACTATGCATAAGGGTGCGATTACCCTCGGTCTGGATTTTGGCAGCGATTCGGTGCGGGCACTGGCAGTGGAGTGCGCCAGCGGGCGCGAGCTGTTTAAGCAGGTCGTGGCCTACCCACGCTGGAAGGCCGGGCACTACTGTATGCCGGCGCGCAACCAGTTCCGCCATCACCCACAGGACTATATCGACGCGCTGGAGCAGGCTATACGTGACGTTGTCACACAGATGACGCCCGAGCAGCGCCAGAATGTGGTGGGCATCGGCGTCGATTCTACCGGCTCCACCCCCGCGCCAATCGATCGCGAAGGCCGGGTGCTGGCGCTGCGCCCGGAGTTTGCTGATAACCCTAATGCAATGTTCGTGCTGTGGAAGGACCACACCGCCATTGAAGAGGCCGAGGCGATTACCCGGCTGTGCCACAGCGGCGAATATCAGGACTATTCACGCTTTATCGGCGGCATTTACTCCTCTGAATGGTTCTGGGCCAAAATCCTGCACGTCAGCCGCAGCGATGCGGCGGTGCGTGAGGCGGCAGTCTCCTGGGTGGAGCTGTGCGACTGGGTACCGGCGTTGCTGAGCGGCACCACTGCCCCGGCAGAGCTGAAGCGCGGGCGCTGCGCCGCCGGGCATAAATCGCTGTGGCACCCGCTATGGCAGGGTTTACCGGACGCGCAGTTTCTTAACGCGCTCGACCCGCTGCTGACCCGCGACCTCGATCACCCGCTGTTTCACGATACCTTCACTGCCGAGCTCCCCGTGGGCGTGCTGAGCGCTGAATGGGCCGAACGGCTCGGCCTGCCTGGCAGTGTCACTATTTCCGGCGGTGCGTTTGACTGCCATATGGGCGCGGTTGGGGCCGGGGCGCAGCCCTACACGCTGGTGAAAGTGATCGGCACCTCGACCTGCGACATCCTGATCGCCGATGCTGAGCGCGTCGCCGACCGGGCAATCAAAGGCATCTGCGGCCAGGTCGACGGCAGCGTGATGCCGGGAATGATCGGGCTGGAGGCCGGGCAGTCGGCGTTTGGCGATATGTATGCCTGGTTCAGCCGCCTGTTGAGCTGGCCGCTGGTGCAGGCCGCTCAGCAACAGCCTGAACTCAGACCGCAGCTGGAAGCGATGCAAAACGATCTGCTGCAGCAGCTTACCGCCGCCTGGGCCGCCGACCCGCAGCTTGACCATCTGCCGGTGGTGCTTGACTGGTTTAACGGCCGCCGCACGCCGTTCGCCAACCAGCGTCTGAAAGGGGTGATTACCGACCTGAATCTCGGCACCGATGCGCCCACGCTGTTCGGCGGCTTTATCGCCGCCACCGCCTTTGGCGCCCGCGCCATTATGGAGTGCTTCGAACAGCAGGATATCCCGGTGCAGCAGGTGCTGGCACTGGGCGGCATTGCGCGCAAATCGCCGGTCATCATGCAGGTGTGCTGCGATGTGATGAACCGCCCGCTGGATATCGTCGCCTCCGACGAGTGCTGTGCGCTCGGCGCGGCGATTTTTGCCGCCGTCGCCGCCGGCGTTTATCCCGATATTCCGAGCGCGCAGGCCCAGATGGCCAGCCCGCTGGCGCAGACCCTGCAGCCCGATCCGCAGCGCGTGGCCCGCTTCCAGCAGCTTTATCAGCGTTACCTTCAGTGGTGTGAATGCGCTGAGCCGCAGTTTGCCCCATCAACCTCTTCGTCAGCTTGTTAAGGAACCGTTTTATGACACAGTTAAACGCCCAGAGCGTATGGTTTGTGATTGGTACGCAGCATCTGTACGGTGCGGAAACCCTGCGCCAGGTGGAGCAGCACGGCCAGCAGGTGGTCGAGGACCTGAATCGTGCCGGGATTCTGCCCTTTACACTCCAGCTCAAGCCGCTGGTAAAAACCCCCGATGAAGCGCTGGCCCTGTGCCGCGAGGCCAATCACGATCTTGGCTGCTTAGGGATCGTTACCTGGCTGCACACCTTCTCCCCGGCCAAGATGTGGATTGGCGGGCTGAGCGTGCTGAACAAGCCACTGCTGCAGCTGCATACCCAGTTCAACGCGGAAATCCCGTGGGACAGCATGGATATGGACTTTATGAACCTGAACCAGACCGCGCACGGCGGCCGCGAGTTCGGTTTTATCGGCGCGCGCATGCGCCTGCCGCATCAGGTGGTGACCGGCCACTGGCAGGATCGAACCACCCAGCAGCGTATCGGCCAGTGGATGCGCGGTGCCGCCGCGCTGCAGGCCAGCCAGCAGCTGAAGGTGGCGCGCTTTGGCGACAATATGCGCGAAGTGGCGGTAACCGAGGGTGATAAAGTCGCGGCGCAGATCCAGTTTGGCTACGCGGTAAATGGCTGGGGCGTTGGCGATTTGGTCGAGGTGATCAACCAGGTGAGCGACGGCGACGTCAGCACGCTGATTGACGAATACGAGAGCCAGTATGAATTTTCCGCTGCGGCGGCGATCGGCGGCGATAAGCGGCAAAACGTGCTGGATGCGGCGCGTATTGAGCTGGGGATCAAGCGCTTCCTCGACGCCGAGGGCTGCCGCGCCTTCACCACTAACTTCCAGACGCTGCACGGCATGACGCAGCTGCCGGGGCTGGCGGTGCAGCGCCTGATGCAGCAGGGATACGGCTTCGCCGGAGAAGGCGACTGGAAAACCGCCGCCCTGCTGCACATCTTCAAAGTCATGGCGGGCAGCCAGCCGGGCGGGACGTCCTTTATGGAGGATTACACCTACCACTTCGCGCCGGGTAACGACCTGGTGCTCGGTTCACATATGCTGGAAGTGTGCCCGACCATCGCGCGTGAAGCTAAACCGCTGCTCGACGTGCAGCCGCTGGGCATCGGCGGCAAGGCTGACCCGGCGCGCCTGATCTTCTCGGCACCTGCCGGGCGAGCGGTAAATGCCAGCGTGATTGATATGGGCGACCGCTTCCGCCTGCTGGTCAACGTGGTGGATACCATTGAACAGCCGCAGGCGCTGCCTAAGCTGCCGGTGGCGCGCGCGCTGTGGCGTGCGCAGCCGTCGCTGGCCACCGCGTCAGAGGCGTGGATCCTCGGCGGCGGCGCGCACCACACGGTGTTCAGCCAGGCGCTGACGGTGGAGGATATGCGCCTGTATGCCGAGCTGAATGGCATCGAGGTGCTGGTGATTGACGAAGAGACCACGCTGCACGGCTTCCGCGATGCACTGCGCTGGAACGAGGCGTATTACCGCCTGAATCAGCGGTAATCCTGCAGGCAGGAAACAACAAGGGCGGCCCCATAAACAGGTGCCGCCCTTTTATTTTGCCTTCCGGCTGACCGGAAGAGAGGGTCAGCCGCTACAGGGTCCGGGTAGGTCAGCCGCTACAATGTCCGGGTGGGTCAGCCGCTACAGGGTCTGTAGGGGTCGACCCTCTTTTTCGGTCGACCCTTTTTTTCTCACGATATCAACCGCTTCACCGGCGCATTCTGCTGGCGATCCCACATCACGGTGAGCAGGCGTTGCAGGGCAATAAAGGCGAACAGCAGGATGCCGATGGCGATCTTGGTCCACCACGAGCTGAGCGTACCATCGAAGTTAATCCATGTCTGGATCAGCCCCTGAATCAGCACGCCGAACAGCGTCCCCAGCACGGTGCCAACGCCGCCGGAGAGCAGCGTGCCGCCAATCACCACCGAGGCAATGGCATCCAGCTCCACGCCCATCCCCGCCAGCGCATAGCCCGCCGAGGTGTAGATTGAAAAGACGATGCCCGCCAGCGTCGCCAGGCCGGATGAGAGCATATAAATGCGCACCGTGGTGCTGCGCGTCGAAATGCCCATCAGCTGCGCCGAGGTGGCGTTGCCGCCAATGGCATATACCTGATTACCAAAGCGGCTGCGGTGCGCCAGCAGGATGCCAAAGGCCACCACCACCAGCATGATCACCGCCAGCAGGCTGAGCCGCCCGCCGCCGGGAATTTTCCACGCCATCGACGACAGCGTGGCATAAAGCGGATGGTCGATCGGCAGCGAACTTTCCGCCACCAGATAGCTGCTGCCGCGCAGGAAGAACATCCCCGCCAGGGTGATAATAAACGCCGGGATTTTCAGCGCGTCGATCAGCCAGCCCATAAAGGCGCCAAACGCCGAGCCCATCACCATCACCAGCGCAAACGCCAGCCACGGATCGAGGTGGAAATCACCAATCGCGCGGGCGAGAAACACCCCGGTAAAGGCGATCACCGCGCCAACCGACAGATCGATACCGCCGGAGAGGATCACAAACGTCATCCCAACCGCAATAATGCCGAGGAAGGCGTTATCGGTAAGGATATTGGCGATCACCCGCGTTGAGGCGAAGCCGGGAAACTGACTGAGGCAGAACAGGTAGCCCGCTACAAATACCAGCAGGGTAATCATTAACGGCAGATGACGTTTAATCACGGCGGCGCCCTCGTTTAAACAGTTGAATAAAGCGCGGCGACTGCAGCAGCAGCACCACCATCACCACCACCGCTTTGACCACCTGGTTCAGCTCCGGCGGGAAGCCGGAGAGCAAAATCCCGGTGTTCATCGCCTGTATAATCAGCGCGCCAATCAGCGACAGCAGCAGGTTAAAGCGGCCGCCCATCAGCGACGCCCCGCCAATTACCACCGCCAGAATCGCATCCAGCTCCAGCCACAGCCCGGCGTTGTTGGCATCGGCACCGCGAATATCCGCCGCGACGATCAGCCCGGCCACTGCCGCGCACAGGCCGCTCAGCAGATAGGTACTCATCACGACCAGCCAGCCGTTCACCCCGGCATTGCGCGCGGCGCGCAGGTTGATGCCGACGGCCTCGATAAACATCCCCAGCGCGGTTTTGCGCGTCAGCAGCCAGACCAGCAGCGCCAGCGCCAGGGTGATCCACATCGGCACCGGGAACAGCAGCAGCGTGCCGCTGCCAAGCTGCGCCAGCGAGTCGCTGTTAAAAGTGACTATCTGCCCCTGGGTGATCAGCTGCGCGATGCCGCGCCCCGCCACCATCAGGATCAGCGTGGCGACAAACGGCTGGATCTTCAGCAGCGCCACCAGCACGCCGTTCCACAGGCCGCATAGCAGGCCGCTGCCCAGCGTCACCAGAATAATCACCGGCAGGCTGTGCCCGGCCACGGTCAGCGTCGCCGCCGTGGCTCCGGCTATCGCCATCACCGCCCCGACCGACAGATCTATCCCGCCGGTGGCGATCACCAGCGTCATTCCTATCGCCAGAATCGCCACCGGCGCAGCGCGGTTAAGGATATCTATCGGGCTGCCGAACAGCCGACCATCCTGCACGTGAATAGCAAAGAAGTTATTGGCCACCAGGCTGTCGATCAGCAGCACCAGCAGCAGCGCGCCAATCTGCGGCAGGCCCGGCGGCAGTTTACGTTTCTGCATCGGCGGTTTCCCCGTCAATAAGTGGGAATCAGGCATGTTGCTCCCCTCCCGCCGCAATGGCGTTAACAATGGAGGCAACGGAGAGCTGCTCCAGCGGAATCTCCGCCACCTGCTGGCGATCGCGCAGGATCAGCACGCGGTCGGCATAGCCCACCAGCTCTTCCAGCTCGGAGGAGATCACCAGCAGCGCCAGGCCGTCGGCACACAGGGTCTCAATCAGGCGGATGATTTCGGCGTGGGCGCCAACATCAATGCCGCGCGTCGGTTCATCAAGGATCAGAAACTGTGGTTTGGTCACCAGCCAGCGCGACAGCAGTACTTTCTGCTGATTGCCGCCGGAGAGCAGCTCAACCGGCTGATCGGCGTCCGGAGTGCGAATGCCAAGGCTCTTGATATAGCGGTCGGCCACCTGCTGCTGTTCGCGGCGTGGGATGGGCCGCAGCCAGCCGCGCTGCGCCTGCAGAGCCAGAATGATATTTTCCCGCACCGAAGCGGCACCGATAATACCGTCGGTTTTGCGGTCTTCCGGGCAGAAGCCCATGCCGAGGCGAGACGCCTGCGCCGGGGAGCGAATGGTTTTGGCTTTACCCTTGATAAAGGCGCTGCCGCTGTCGGCACGCTTAATGCCGAACAGCAGCTCGGCGGTTTCGGTACGCCCGGATCCCAGCAGGCCAGCCAGCCCGACCGCTTCGCCCGGGCGCACGCTCAGGCTGAACGGCTCGATGGTGCCTTTCTTGCCGTAATTTTTAAATTCCACCACCGGCTGATGACTTTTCAGCGTGCTGCCCGCGCGCTGCAGCGCGGTTTCCAGCAGCTCACGGCCGAGCATCAGTTTGATCAGCTCAATCTGCGGCAGGGAATGGGTATCGCGCGTGGCAATAAACTGCCCGTTGCGCAGCACCGTAATACGGTCGGTGACGCGGTAAACCTGGTCGAGAAAGTGGGTGACAAATACCAGGCTCATCCCCTTTGCCTTCAGCTGTCTCATCAGCGTGAACAGCATCTCGACTTCGCTGGCGTCCAGGCTGGCGGTGGGTTCATCGAGGATCAGCACCTGAGCGGAGAGATCCACGGCGCGGCAGATAGCAATGATCTGCTGCATTGCCACCGAGTACTGGCCCAGCGGGCGGGTGACATCCAGCTCGAAACCGTAGTCGTTGAGTAATTTCACCGCGCGCTGGTTTAGCGTTTTACGGTCTATCAGGCCAAAACGTTTCGGTTCACGCCCGATAAACAGATTATCGGCAACCGACATATTCGGCAGCAGGTTCACTTCCTGATACACCGTGCCGATGCCCAGCTGCTGTGCCTCGGCGGTATTGCGCGGATTGATCGGGTTGCCGGAGAGGGTAATGGTGCCAGCATCGCGCTGATAAACGCCGGTCAGCACTTTAATCAGGGTCGATTTTCCGGCCCCGTTTTCCCCCAGCAGCGCCATGATTTCACCGGGACGCAGGTCGAAAGAGACATTATCCAGCGCCCGCACGCCGGGAAAGGACTTACTGACGCCGCTAATGGCAAGCAGCGGCGGTGGAGAGGAGTCGATGGTCATACGCGTGCCTCACGCCATGAAAAAAGCCGCCCTCAAGGGCGGCCCGGGGATCAGTAACCCATACCTTTTTTCTTATCCAGCTGGGCCTGGGCATCAGCAGGAAGGAAAAGTTTCGATTCGGTTTTGATGATCTTCGGCGGCATCGTGCCGTCTTTTTTAAGTTTTTCCAGCGCGTCGAAAGCCGGGCCGGCCATATTTGGCGTCAGCTCGACGTTGGCATTGGCTTCACCTGCCAGCATCGCTTTATAAATATCCGGCACGCCGTCAATGGAGCCGGTGAGAATATCTTTACCCGGTTTCAGACCGGCCTCTTTAATCGCCTGAATGGCACCGATAGCCATATCATCGTTATGGGCGTAAACCATGCAGATGTTTTTACCGTTGTTCTCTGCCTTGATGAAACTCTCCATCACCTCTTTACCCTTGCTGCGGGTAAAATCGCCGGACTGCGAACGGATCACTTTAATATTTGGCGTGTTGGCAATCGCTTCAGCGAAGCCCTTCTTACGGTCAATCGCCACGCTGGCGCCGACGGTACCCTGTAGCTCAACCACGTTACACGGCTTGCCCGCCTGCTGTTTCACCAGCCAGTCACCGATTAGCTTACCTTCATAGACGTTGTCGGCGGTGACGACCGCCTGATACAGCGATTTATCTTTGACCACGATAGCGCGGTCCAGCAGGAATACCGGGATTTTGGCGTCTTTCGCTTCTTCAAGCACCGGCTCCCAGCCGGTCTGGACTACCGGAGCAATGAAGATGGCATCCACGCCCTGGGCAATAAACGAACGCACTGCCTTGATCTGGTTCTCCTGTTTTTGCTGCCCGTCGGCGATTTTCAGCGTGATACCGCGCTTTTGCGCTTCACTTTTCGCCACGCTGGTCTCTGCGGCTCGCCAGCCCGATTCCGAGCCAACCTGAGAGAAACCAACAGTCATGGATTCAGCCAGCGCCGGAGCCGCCAGGCTGGCACTGATGAGGGTGGATAAGAGTAAACGCTTCCACATGATCATTTTTCCTCTGATGGGATTTTATCGAATAGGGTTAAGAGCCACTTAAGCCTGTACTATTCACCAAAAAACATTTTCGACAATGCTCACAAAACGCAACAAAACAAATGGCTTACGCCAACCCCGCGCCCCAGGCCTTAGCGGGTCGATATGGAAAAATCACGCAGTGGGCGCCAAATTGAGGTTAAATAACTGTAATAAACAGAAGCGTTTGCGCCGCAATCATTTGGAAGCGATTACAATACCGCGTGCAGTTCTGTCGCCGCCGTGCGGCGCGGTTGCGACGTCGGGTAAAGTGTGGATTTGTGAGCTGTTACACAGTTTGCGAAATTCCGGCAAAACGCTGGCCTGCAGCCGGGCGATGTGAGTCGAAGACAGGATGTGGATAGCGGCGCGCAATAAAATGAACCTAAATAGCGCTAAATCAATAAGCGGTATAAAAATTCCTAGAAAACTCTTAAAAAATCTATTTCAGCCCCGAATATCTTCATCATTAGTCTGAATTTACCTATTTCATCGCGAACTTTCTGGACTCTTTTTTGCCAAATAATATACTTATCACTCACTATTCCGTTCGCAAATGGCCAATATGACCGCTCAAGACTATTTGTTAAAATTTCGCAAAGTTAATTCCCTGGAAACGCTGGAAAAACTCTTCGACCATCTCAACTATTCCCTTAACGATGATGGTGAAATTATTCAGATGTACCGCGCTGCCGATCACCGTCGCGCAGAGCTGGTTTCCGGCGGTCGCCTGTTTGACCTTGGACGCGTGCCAAAAACCGTCTGGCGCTACGTCGTTTAAGGTTCCAGTTCGCTCTGGTTAATGACCTGGCGCATGAAGTTCCGTATAATCCTTTTCTGATATGAGGTGTATCCTGACGGTGCACCTTTTGCCTTGATGGCAGAGTTTGCTGACTGGATAAGGATGAATAAGTGGCTGTTGATACTAAACCGCGCCTGGCAGGCTGGCTGCTGGTGCCGCTGGCATGGCTGATCATGACCTTGCTGACCAGCGCGCTGGTGATGGCAATGTATTTAAGCGCCCTGCTCGACCCGGCGATGCGTAACGCGCTGTTCAGCCATGAAAGCAACGCATTATGGCAGTGGGGAGCCTCGCTGCTGACCTCTACCGTAGTCTGGTGCTACAGTGCCTGGGTGACGTGGATTTTCTGTCAACGCTCGCGTCGGCTGCCGCGCCACTACATTTTGTGGCTGCTACTCACCGTGCTGCTGGCGGTGAAGACTTTTGCCTTCTCTCCGGTGGCCGATGGTGCGGCAATTCGGACTTTACTGATCGCCCTGCTGGCGGCAGCGGTACTGGTGCCTTATTTCAAGCGTTCTCAACGCGTTAAGAACACTTTCATCGAACCGTGATGGTGAAATAAACGTCAAGAATTTAATCCTGAGTGCGCTGGCGTCGGACACCCGCCGCGCAACGGTTGTGATGGCGTAGCCAATATCCGATAATGTGCTGCTTTTGACTTTTCTTCAGGCGTAATAATGACCGAATACCTGCTTCTCTTTATTGGCACAGTGCTGGTGAATAACTTCGTCCTGGTGAAGTTTCTCGGCCTTTGTCCCTTCATGGGCGTTTCCAAAAAACTGGAAACGGCAATTGGCATGGGACTCGCCACCACCTTTGTTATTACCCTGGCCTCTATCTGTGCATGGCTGGTCAATCACCTGATCCTGCTGCCGCTCGATCTGGTCTACCTGCGCACCATGGCCTATATCCTGGTGATTGCCGTGGTCGTGCAGTTCACCGAAATGGTGGTGCGTAAAACCAGCCCTGACCTCTACCGCCTGCTGGGTATCTTCCTGCCGCTGATCACCACCAACTGTGCGGTGCTTGGCGTGCCGCTGCTTAGCGTCAACCTCAATCACACTTTCCTGCAGGCCGCGCTGTTCGGCTTTAGCGCCTCTATCGGCTTCTCGCTGGTGATGGTGCTGTTCGCCGGCATCCGCGAGCGCCTGGTGCTGGCCGATGTGCCCGCGCCGTTTAAGGGTTCATCGATTGCACTGGTCACCGCCGGCCTGATGGCGCTGGCGTTTATGGGCTTTACCGGACTGGTGAAGTTCTGATGAGTGCGATTTGGATTGCTGTGCTGGTTCTTAGCGCACTTAGCCTGGTGTTGGGGGGGCTGCTGGGCTACGCCTCGCGCCGCTTCGAAGTGGAAGAAGACCCGATTGTCGAACAGATTGACGCTATTTTGCCGCAGAGCCAGTGCGGGCAGTGCGGTTATCCCGGCTGCCGCCCCTATGCCGACGCGGTGGGTAATAACGGCGAACTGATCAACAAATGCGCGCCCGGCGGCGAGCAGACCATGCTGAAACTGGCGGCGCTGCTTAACGTCGACCCGCAGCCGCTGGGTGAAGAGGCCGCTTTGGAGCCAGAGCGTAAAGTGGCGTGGATTGACGAAGCCAACTGCATCGGCTGCACCAAGTGCATTCAGGCTTGCCCGGTGGATGCGATTGTCGGCGCCACCCGCGCGATGCACACCGTGCTGAGCGATGTCTGTACCGGCTGCGACCTGTGCGTTGCTCCCTGCCCGACCGACTGCATTGAAATGCGTCCGGTTGCTACCACTACTGCCAACTGGAAATGGGACCTGCAAACCATTCCGGTGCGGGTGATCACTGTAGAAAGTCATGCTTAATCTGCTCAACTACTTTAAAAAAGATCGGCTCTGGGACTTCGAAGGTGGCATTCATCCACCGGAGATGAAGACCCAGTCAAACGGCACGCCGCTGCGCCAGCTGCCGCTGCCCGCCCAGTTTATACTGCCGCTGAAACAGCATATCGGTAACGAAGGCGAGATCTGCGTGCGCCCCGGCGACGCTGTCCTGCGCGGCCAGGCGCTGACCTTTGGCAATGGCCGTATGCTGCCGATCCACGCGCCAAGCTCCGGTACCGTGAGCAAAATCGCCCCGCATATGACTGCGCATCCCTCCGCGCTGGCGGAGATGTGCATCTTTATCACTCCGGACGGCGAAGACCGCTGGATTGATAAGCAGACGCTGAGCGACTATCGCAGCCTGGACCGCCAGGAGGTGGTGCGCCGCGTGCATCAGGCTGGCGTTGCCGGGCTGGGCGGCGCGGGCTTCCCTACCGCCACCAAGCTGAAGGGCGTGCTGCGCGGGGTCAATACCCTGATTATCAATGCCGCCGAGTGCGAGCCTTATATCACCGCCGACGATCGCCTGATGCAGGACTGCGCCGCAGAAGTGCTGGAAGGCTGCCGCATTCTGGCGTGGACGCTGCAGGCGGAGCGCACCCTGATCGGCATTGAAGATAACAAACCGGAAGCGATTGCCGCGCTGAAAGCCGCCCTGGGCAGCGCGCGCGATATGGAGATCCGCGTCATCCCCACCAAATATCCTTCCGGTGGTGCCAAACAGCTGACTAAAATTCTCACCGGTAAAGAGGTGCCCCACGGCGGGCGCTCTACCGATATCGGCGTGCTGATGCAGAATGTCGGCACCGCCTATGCCGTTAAGCGCGCGATTATTGACGGCGAGCCGCTCACTGAACGCGTTATCACCCTGACCGGTGAGTCGGTGCGCCAGCCTGGCAACGTCTGGGGCCGCCTCGGCACGCCGATCAGCCATCTGCTGCATCACGCCGATTTCGCGCCGGGTGCCGAACAGATGGTGGTCATGGGTGGCCCGCTGATGGGCTTCACCCTGCCGACGCTGGATGTGCCGGTGGTGAAAATCACCAACTGTATTCTCGCACCCGCCGCCTCTGAGATGGGCCACAACGAGCCGGAGCAGGGCTGCATCCGCTGCAGCGCCTGTGCCGACGCCTGCCCGGCCGCCCTGCTGCCGCAGCAGCTTTACTGGTACAGCCGCGGCGGCGATCACGACAAAGCGCGCGAGCATAATATTGCAGACTGCATTGAGTGCGGCGCCTGTGCTTATGTCTGCCCGAGTAATATCCCGCTGGTGCAGTATTACCGCCAGGAGAAGGCCGAGATTCAGGCTATCGATCTGGAAGCCGAGCGTACTGCCCTGGCCAAGGCGCGTTTTGAAGCGCGTCAACAGCGCCTGGAGCGGGAAAAAGCGGCGCGTGAAGCGAAGCACCAGCAGGCCAAACGCAGCGTGGCTATCACCGACGCCGATGCGCTTAACGCCGCGCGCGAACGCGTGAAGGCGAAGCAGGCCGCTGCTGCCGCACCGCTCGATGACGACGCGGCGGCAGCTCAGCGCGCAGCCCGCCAGGCGGAAGCCCGCGCGCGCCAGGCTGAGCAACAGGCCAGCAGCGAACCGGTGACGCGCCAGGCAGCCGATCCGCGCAAAGCCGCCGTTGAAGCCGCGATTGCCCGCGCCAAAGCGAAGAAAGCCGAAGCCAGCGCGGCCATCGCTGAGCCGCCGGTAACCGCCGATACGCCGCCAGCCGCTGACCCGCGTAAAGCGGCGGTGGAAGCGGCTATCGCTCGTGCCAAAGCGAAGAAAGCCGCGCAGGCCGCCGTTGCTGAACCGCAACCGGCTGCGGCAGAACAACCGGCACCCGCCGCTGACCCGCGCAAGGCGGCCATCGAAGCCGCTATCGCCCGTGCCAAAGCGAAGAAAGCCGCGCAGGCCGCCGTTGCTGAACCGCAACCGGCCGTGGCCGAACAGCCGGCACCCGCCGCCGACCCGCGCAAGGCGGCAATTGAGGCCGCTATCGCCCGTGCCAAAGCGAAAAAAGCCGCGCAGGCCGCCGAAGCTCTGCCAGAAGTCACCCCTGAACAACCCGAACCCCGTCAGGAAGAGGCGCCCGCCGCCTCCCCTGAGGATGCACGTAAAGCGGCGGTGGCAGCGGCCATTGCACGCGTGAAAGCGCGTAAATCGCAGCAGCCGTCGACGCAAGAGGATTAAATGGCATTTCGTATTGCAAGCTCGCCCTATACTCATAACCGCCGCAGCACCAGCACCATTATGCTGCTGGTGCTGCTGGCAGCCGTACCCGGCATGGCCGTGCAGTGCTGGTACTTTGGCTGGGGTAACCTGATCCAGGTGCTGATCGCGGCGGCTGCCGCTATCGCGGCTGAAGCGGCTATCCTGCGGTTGCGCAAGCTGCCGCTGGCGGAGACGCTGAAGGATAACTCCGCGCTGCTGACCGCCCTGCTGCTCGGCATCAGCATCCCGCCGCTGGCGCCGTGGTGGCTGATTGTTATCGGCACGCTGTTTGCGGTGGTTATCTCCAAGCATCTTTACGGCGGCCTCGGCCAGAACCCGTTTAACCCGGCGATGGTTGGCTACGTGGTGCTGCTGATCTCCTTCCCGGTGCAGATGACCAGCTGGCTACCGCCGGACGTGCTGCAGGGCATCAGCCCGACCTTTGGCGACACCCTGAGTATGATCTTCCATTTCCATACGCTTGACGGCCACAGTATGCAGCAGCTGCAGGTGGGGATCGACGGCATCAGCCAGGCTACGCCGCTCGACACCTTTAAAACCGGGTTGCGCGCCGGCCATTCGGCTGAAGAAGTGCGCGCCATGCCGATTTACGGCGGCGTGCTGGCCGGCCTGGGCTGGCAGTGGGTCAACGTGGCGTTCCTGGCCGGGGGCATTTTCCTGCTGTGGACGCGCAGCATCCGCTGGCATATCCCGGTGAGCTTTATCGCCTCGCTGGCGTTCTGCGCCACGCTCGGCTGGCTGCTGTCACCGGACAGCCTGGTATCTCCGCTGGTGCATCTGTTCTCCGGGGCCACCATGCTGGGCGCATTCTTTATCGCCACCGACCCGGTGACCGCCTCCACCACCAATAAAGGCCGCCTGCTGTACGGCGTGCTGATTGGCCTGCTGGTGTGGCTGATCCGCAGCTTTGGCGGCTATCCGGACGGCGTGGCATTTGCCGTGCTGCTGGCGAATATCTGCGTGCCGCTGATTGACTACTACACGCAGCCGCGCGTATACGGACACCGTAAGGGTAAATGATGCTGGACGCGATTCGTAAAAACGGCGTAACGCTGGCGGTGTTTGCCGCTATCACCACCGGCCTGACGGCGGTGATTAATGCGGTAACCAAGCCGACTATTGAACATCAGACCGCCGTACAGCAGAAGATCCTGCTGGACCAGGTGGTGCCGCCCGAGCTGTATGATAATAAAATTCAGCAGGAATGTTACGTTGTCACTAATCCGGCACTGGGCAACGGCAGCCCGCACCACCTTTATCTGGCGCGCAAGGGTGATAAACCCGTGGCAGCGGCGGTGGAAACTACCGCGCCTGACGGCTACTCTGGCAATATTCAGCTGATTGTCGGCGCCAGCTTTGACGGCACGGTGTACGGCACCCGCGTGGTGGAACATCATGAAACACCGGGTCTTGGCGATAAAATCGAGCTGCGAATCTCTGACTGGATCATGAGCTTTAACGGCAAAAAAGTGGCCGGCGCGGATGACAGCCATTTCGCGGTGAAGAAAGACGGTGGCGACTTCGACCAGTTTACTGGCGCAACGATTACGCCGCGTGCGGTGGTCAATGCGGTGAAGCGCACAACGTTGTATATTGAAACCTTACCGGGGCAACTGTCCTCGTTGCCATCCTGTGGAGACGCCAATGAGTGAAGCAAAAACCCTGCTGGTCGGCGGGCTGTGGAAGAATAACTCCGCGCTGGTGCAGCTGCTGGGCCTCTGCCCGCTGCTGGCCGTCACTTCGACCGCTACCAACGCCCTCGGCCTTGGTCTGGCCACTACCCTGGTGCTGACCTGCACCAACAGCGGCATCTCCCTGTCGCGCCGCTGGGTGCCATCTGAAATCCGTATTCCGATTTACGTGATGATTATTGCGGCCGTGGTCAGCTGCGTGCAGATGCTGATCAATGCCTATGCCTACGGCCTGTATCAGTCCCTGGGGATCTTCATCCCGCTGATCGTCACCAACTGTATCGTGGTGGGCCGCGCCGAAGCGGTGGCGTCCAAAAGCCATGTCGGGCTGGCGGCGCTGGACGGTATGGCGATTGGCCTCGGCGCCACCAGCGTGATGGTGGTGCTGGGCTCTATCCGTGAAATTATCGGCAACGGCACGATCTTTAACGGTGCAGACCAGCTGCTTGGCCCGTGGGCGAGGGCGATGCGTATTGAAGTGGTACATTTCGACTCGCCAATGCTGCTGGCGATGCTGCCGCCGGGCGCGTTTATCGGCCTCGGCATGCTGCTGGCGGCAAAATATCTCATCGACAATAGGATGAAGCAGCGCGCCGCGCTGAAAGCAGAACAGGAGAGTGCTGCTATGCCGGAAGGAAAAACTGCGCAGTGAACAAGGATAAGCGTCACGAGATTCTGGTGCGGCTGCGGGACAATAACCCGCACCCCACCACCGAACTGAACTTCACTTCCCCGTTTGAACTACTGATTGCGGTGCTGCTCTCCGCGCAGGCCACCGACGTCAGCGTAAACAAAGCGATGGCCAAACTCTACCCGGTAGCTAATACGCCTGCGGCGATTCTGGCACTTGGCGTAGACGGGGTGAAGGAGTACATCAAAACCATCGGCCTGTTTAACAGCAAGGCCGAGAACGTGATCAAAACCTGCCGCATTCTGGTCGAGCAGCACGGCGGAGAAGTGCCGGAGAGCCGCGAGGCGCTGGAAGCGCTGCCGGGCGTCGGGCGCAAAACCGCTAACGTGGTGCTGAACACCGCCTTTGGCTGGCCGACCATCGCCGTCGATACCCATATTTTCCGCGTCTGCAACCGCACGCGCTTTGCGCCGGGTAACAACGTGGAACAGGTGGAAGAGAAGCTGCTGAAGGTGGTACCGAAGGAGTTTAAGGTCGACTGCCACCACTGGTTTATCCTGCACGGTCGCTACACCTGCATTGCGCGTAAACCGCGCTGCGGCTCCTGCCTGATTGAAGATTTATGCGAGTTCCGCGAGAAAACGGAAGGATAAAAAAACCCGCCAGCTGGCGGGTTTTTTGTTTCTGCTTCACTCCTGCTGCTGCTTTAGCAAAAAATAGCGCTTCTCTAACTGCTCCAGCGCCATCTCGGCCTGGCGGCGCTGAATATCCGACGGGTTAACCGAATAAAGACGCAGCTGCTCTTCTGCCGGGGTTGAACGGCTAAACGCCTGGGTGGCGTTGTACACCACCGATTTCAGTTCGCTGACGGTGATATATTTACCGCGCTGCCCGTCAAGGGCATTCAGCCTGTCCGTCAGCTGCTGCAGCTGCTCCATCCCCTGCTGCCAGCCGCCCATTGCCTCCTCAGGAAGCGCCGTGGCTTTAAGCTGCTGCTGCCACTCGGCGGCCATTTTGCCGACCGCAGCATCCTGCGGTTTAAACGCCTGGGCCTGGCGCACCAGCCGCTGCCCATAATCAAGCGCCCAGCAGGGTGACAGCGCCGCCAGCCACCCCAGCTGCTGTTCGGTGTGCTCGCGGATTTTTTCCGGCTGATAGTTTTGCCGCTTCAGGCTGTCGACCTGCTCCCCGGTAAGCGGCATTGCCAGGGGTGAAAGCGTGGCGGCAAGATGATCTATCAGCGGATCGGGGCGTTGCACAAGCTGCCATCCCCCTATTCCCGCAGCGCCCACCACCAGCATGGTCACAACCCCTGCGGCAAACGGCTTCCAGCGGCTAGTCGGCGGCGGCGGCGTCATGACCTCAATGTTCGCCTCGGGCTGGGGCTGGGCGATATAGACCCATTTTACGGCTGAAGGCGTCATCTCCACAGCCGGGTCGGCTGGGCGCTGGGCGCTGGCGGGCAGCACCGCACCTGACGGGGTGGCAGTCGCGCTGCCTGCCGCCGGATCGCTGTTCTCCAGCCGCACAGCGCTGCTGTGCATCAGCGCCGCCAGCGCGTCAAACTGGCTGAGATGGCGCAGCTCCAGCCGCTGCAACACCTCGTTCAGCCGGGTGAGCTGCTGCTCGGCGCGGTAAAGCTGGCTGAGATCGCTGTAGCCGATCGGCAGCGTGCGCATCATCTGCTGCACGCGGCGGCTGAGCCCGCTGAGGATCTCCACGCGCGCATGCACCTGCTGCGGCCACAGGTTGCCCCACTGGTGGCTGATTAACGCTTCGAGGATAGCCAGACCTTCGTTCAGGCCAGCAAGGCCGCCCAGCTGGGTGCGCGCCAGGGTATACCAGGCCACCGTTTGCAGCTCGACGCCGTTATGTTCAAACAGCGCGAGGCTGAGTTTTTCCACATAGTGCCAGTTCACGTCCGGGCGCGCCGGGTGGGACAGCTTGCCCAGCTCGTCGCGCAGCGCCGCGTAGTCCGGCAGCGTGCGTGGGTCGCCGCCGGTTTTCAGGTAACGTTCAGATATATTCATAAAAAGTTTCGATGATTATCAGAGAGGGGCGCCGCTGACTACAGCGAGGCGCGGGCGTCGAGGTACTGCTGCTGTTTCATATGGCGGATCAGCACTTTGCCTTCCGGCATAAATTCGGTGCCGTAGCGCACCAGACCGATACCTTTCAGCTCGGCATCAATGGCGTAGCGCAGCTCGCCGGGAATGCTCTGCGGCAGCATATCGACCTTAATACTGCTGAGGCGCGGCTCGTAGCGCAGCAGCACGCCGGACAGCGTGGTCATCAGCTGGTGCGCGGTGCCGGGCATGCCCTGCAAAATTTTGGTCATATCCGGCAGGCCGTAATCGGGCAGATGCGCCAGCGTCCCGGCGCGGCAGTTGAGGATGCGCTGCATATTGTCGAGCACCGAGATGATCACCTGGTTCTCTTCACTGACGTTGTGCAGATCCAGCCCGCCGGCAAAGTTGCCGTACAGCATTTCATACAGTGAGGGGGAGTTGTGTGAGTGCGGCATTATTTTTCCTTAACAGGCAGCAGGCTCAGGCTGTTTTCGCTCGCTTCAAGCACGCGCGCATTATCCGGGTCCAGCGCTTCGCGCTCCAGCACCTGCTGCCAGCCACTCTTCGCCAGGTCCGGCTGGCGGAACAGGCCGACGACCGCGACAAACTGCGCTTCCGGCTCCATCGGCATATTAAGGTTAACCGCGCCGCCAGGGCTCAGCACCAGGTCGCGGCTGGCGAGGAGATCGGCACCCAGCAGCGTGTCGCCATCGGTCGCTAACTGCTGGTAGACCAGCTTGTCGAAGGCTTTACGATCTTTCAGCTGATAAACGCGGATCACCACCGACTGCGGGCTGCTATGGTTTTCGCGCGCGTCGGTATTCAGTGCCTCACGCGCGATAAAATCGAGGTGCAGCACCTTAATCTTTTTATAGAAGATGGACGATACCGCCGAGCGGGTGCCGTCAGAGACGCTCTGCGTCAGTCCGCAGCCGCTCAGGCTGATGGCCAGTACCGGCACCAGCCAGCGGGTAGATTTAGTCAAACTGGTAATTAACACGCTTATTTCCTTGTACGTGTAGGGTCGGTTGCAGGCCGCGATAGCTGCCAAGTTCGGTGGTAAAAGTTTGCGGGACGTCGTCGGGAATATTCCCCGCCTCAACGCCCAGCACGCCGCTCATGCCGAGCCAGAACGGCGCCTCGCCAAGCGGCATCACCGGCAGCAGCGCGGTGCTGACGGTCAGGCGAATTTTCGCCTTAAAGCGCCAGCCGAGATAGACGCGCAGCATCACCAGGAAATCCTGATACAGCTGTCCGTCCGGCTTCCAGCCCTGCGCTTCGCTCTCGCTGTCGGTGAACAGCTCGATCAGCAGCTGGCTGCTGGTGTCCATCACTTCATCGCCCAGCGGCGCGTTGCCGTCCAGCAAAAAATCCTGCTCGCCGTAAAAGCCGAGCGGCTGGCTGATTTCAATCGGGCGCAGGCAGTACGGGCTGACCCGCGCCTGCGTCTCCGGCGCCAGCAGCTGTACCAGCGCCTGCACGCCCTCCTGGGTTTTTGCCGGCTGGCGCAGCACGCCGAGCAGCGCCAGAAAGCGCGAAACCGGGGTGGCGATATGGCTGGCGGTACCGGGAATACCTAAGCCCACCAGGCCCAGCAGCGACTGAGAAATCGTGTCCGTCCCGCCGCGCTCGAAGGTGGCGGGATAGGAGTATTTGCGCCAGATGCGGTAGAACTGCGTCAGGATGCGGTGGCTGAAGATATCCAGGAAATCCTGCAGCGCCTCGTGCCCTTCGCGCCGCTGGCTGATGTCGTCAAGGTAGGTTGTCGGCAGCGGGGAGTCTACGCCGTAGACGCCCATAAAGGTGGTGCGCACTTTGGGTGCCGCCGCGTCATCTTCACTGTATTCAACGCTTTTCAGCTCGCTGGCGGGAAAGCCCATGCCCGGCCACGGGCTGAAGCGCACCGCATCATCCTGAGGACAGGCGGTGCTGCCGAGCGGCGGCCTGTCCGGATGCTGTTTTTCCAGCAGCTGACAGAAGCGGTAAAAGTTCATCCGCGTCAGGTCAGCTTCCATACGCGGGCTCAGCCGGGAATGCGGCGGTTGTGTTTCTCTTGCCATTCCAGGCGCTCTCCGGTGGGTTGCAGGATAATAACCAGGCGGTTAAACAGGTAAATGTCGGTATACAGCGCGAAAAAGTGGCTGAGCATCTCGCCGAACAGGCAGATGTCGCCGTGCCCGGCAAAACCGTTGCTGTCGAGCGTCACGTCAATCTGTACGCCGCGCAGCAGGTAGCCCTGCTCGAAGCGCTCGGTTTCGCTGTGGCTAACGTCGAGGATCGCCTCCAGGCGGCGGCGGTTCATCTCGCTGCCGGTCCACTCGTACAGCGCCAGCGTGCCGCGCAGCACCTCGGCATTGTCCATCATCGACAGGAAGTTGCTGCCGAGGTGGCTGAGCACGCGCCAGTGGAAGCGGTCGCGATCCGGCGGATAACAGGGCAGCGTTGGCGCACAGAGGTTGCGCACCTCGACGCGGGTCGAGCTGGTGATGATAGCGGTATCCAGCACCGTGCTCTGCAGGGCGCGGCGCGGCAGCTGGCCATTGGTGCCGGTCAGGGTTAATGACAGGCTTTCGTCACCGGGCACGCTGTGGTTATCAAAGGCTTCACCGCCGAGGATAAGCCAGGTGTTGTGCAGCCCGGAAGCACCGCGCCGCACGCGGGAATGGTAGTAATATTCCGGCGCCTGGTGGCGCATCATCCCGCCCTTGTGGCGGAAGCTGGAGAACGGCACGTAGGTGTGTTGGCCGGAAGACATAACCGAGTCGACGGAATAAATTTCGGTATGCCCGTCCTGCACGCGCATCGGGCGCAGCAGGTATTCGGTCTGCAGCGAGTTGAGCGTCAGCGGGTCGGACTCCAGCGGGAAGAGGTTAATCACCGGCGCACAGTGCAGCCGCAGGTGCTTCTCGCTGAAGGTAAAATCATGCTCCCAGCGCTGCGCCAGCACCACGTCGATTTCGAACCAGGGCAGCTCAGCAGGCAGCGCGATATGCTCCAGCCCGCGCAGGCCGGTGAACATAAACTTCTCGCGGAAGGTGAAGTACTCCAGCAGCAGCTGATAGCCGCTGAAGCTGCTGTTGCCCTTTGGCCACAGCCGGTCATCTTCACCAAATCCCAGCGCGGTAAAACGCGCCTCCAGCGAGCGGCGCTCCGGGTCACCCGGCAGGCGTAGCCAGATGCTGGCGCTATTCAGGGTAAAGGCTTGATGCATTGCGCAGGCCAGCGGCGCATCGGCATTGAGATATATCGGGATCAGGCTGAGGTCAACCCTGCTCCAGTCGGCCAGGCTGCTGCAGGCAAAGCGCAGGCGCACCACCGAGCGACCGTCCGGGTCGGTGGAAAGCGCGGCCCGCTCCAGCGCCAGCGGCTGCAGGCTGATTTCACGGGTGGTGGTGTAGCGGCAGCGGGTCGCTTTCTCGCCGATCGGCCGTGACAGCACCTCAAAGCCCTTCGCGATGGACATTTTCTCTTTCATCTCGCGCCAGTCGGGGCTGAACTCCACCACCGACATCGACGGAATGGTGCGCAGGTAGTGCGGCCACAGCAGCGTGACCAGCCCTTCCGTCAGCTCAGGGAGATCGTCGTCCAGCTTCTCGCGCAGGCGGCCCATCATAAAGGCGAAGCCTTCGAACAGCCGCTCAACGTAAGGGTCGCGCGCGCCGGACTTGTCCAGGTTCAGCAGCGCCGCCCGGTCCGGGTGGGCGCGGGCAAACTCTTCACCGGCTTCAAGCAGGTAGCGCATTTCAGCGTCGTAATAACGCAGGGTTAAGTCGTCCATAATAAAACCTGAATAAGGGGTGTATCGGAGGAAGTCATTAACTGCAAAGTACCGCCGCACGCGCCGGGTCAAGGCTGATTAAGCCACTCAGCAGCGCGTCCATTTCCGGCTGAATGCGGGTTTTGTCCGTTTCGCTGCGCGAGGCTTTGATGCGCAGCAGCTTTAACCGCCGCGCCCGCACCTCAAACAACAGGGCTGGCGACCAGTGCTGCAGCGTCAGGGTCTGCGCGTTGCTGTCCAGTTCACCGAGCAGGTGGAACGCCAGATCGTGACGGGCATACTGCTCCGCCACCCGCGCCATCAGCAGGCGCATCAGCCACTGGTCGCGCAGCGAAGTCATGCCCGGGCGCGACTGTAGCCAGCCAAACGCGGCTTCAATGCCGTCGCTGTCGGCCAGCGCCAGCAGTTCCGGCTCCAGCAGCAGCACCTCTTCATCACTGTGCGATGCCACTGTCACCGCCTCCGCCCCCCAGCCGCCCGGGTTATCCATCACCTGCTGATTGATCCAGTTCAGCGTCACTTCATCAGCAAACGGCGTACCGTCGTTAAACGCCAGCGCCTCCAGACCCGGTAGCCGCGACAGCAGGCCTTGCACATCGCGGCAGAGAATATCGGCACGCGCGCTGTCGGCATCCAGCTTCGCCAGCGCCTGCCAGGTGTACCACTGTAAGTCCAGCCACAGGTGGTTGACGCCCTGGGCATACAGACTGTCGGCCTGCTCCAGCAGCTCCATCCAGCTCTGCTGCAGGTAAAGGCGCTTGAGGTGAGCACGGTGATCCGGCTTCGGCGGTGCGAGGCGGGTGCGTCCGCTGGCATCAAGCGGCGGCAGCTCGGTCAGCGTATCCCAGCGAATGCTTTTCATCAGGTGATGCCCGGCCAGCCAGCCGCCGGGCTGGTCGCGCAGGTAGCCCGCCAGCATTTTCGCCTGGTCGAGCAGATCGCGGCCGGAACTTACGGCGGTCATCAGCGGGGCGGCGGCAGAGGGTGCAGCCACGGGCGCAGCGTCATCGCGGCTGGTCTGCGGCACCATGCTGTCTGCCCCGCCGCTCTGCGCCAGGCGGTTTTCCAGCGCCACGCACAGGCCGGTGAGCTGCGGACGGTGTTCTTCGGCAAACGGCTGCATCGCCTGCTGCGCCAGCAGCAGCGCGCCGGTGATACGCTGCATGGCGGCCATATCCACCTCCGGGTAGAGCGACAGGCTGTCGAGCACGCGCCCGCTGCCGAGCCACTCCAGTGCGGACGTGCGGCTGCGCTCGCGCTGTGGGTGCAGCTGCACGCCGAAGCGCTGCAGCATCGCGGCCAGCAGCTCCAGCCCTTCCGCCAGCCCGGCCTCGCCGTCCTGATGCAGACGCGCCCAGATGTAGAAGGTCACCACGCGCAGATCCTTGCTGGCCGTGGTCAGCAGCTTCTCCGCCAGCTGGCAGATCAGCGCGGTATCAATGCCTGAGAGCTTGTTGACCTCTTCGCGTATGCGCTGAAAGTCATCATCATAGCCGGGCTCGTCTCCCGTTGGCTGCGGCTCACTCAGCGGCAGCAGCCAGGCGTTCCAGTCATCTGCCCGCGCCTGCGCCAGCTGGATCAGCGCGCCTTCTTCAGCGCGGCAGGCGGTGACTAAGTTTTGTAAGGTTGTCATTCAGATTCTCCCTCAGGGACGGGTGGCTCATCATCATTGCCCGCAAGCGCCTGGGCCGCCTGCGCGGCATCAACGCTGAATATCTCCTGCGGCAGGGTAAAATTACGCAGCTGCAGCAGCTGTAACGGGCCGCTGCCGAGCTGTGAGCGCAGTACCCACTGCAGGGTGCTGCCGTCCGGCGTGCTGAAGCTCATCATCCACTCGCCACGGTCGAGCTGGCGGCGTTTGCCCTGCTCCAGCCAGCGGATAAGCCCCCAGGTGCCGCTGTAGTCGCCAAACAGCCTGGCTCCCGCGCTGGCGGTGCTCCAGGTGAGCAGGGTTCCGGGCTTGAAGGTGTCGCCCGGCCAGCGGAAGGTCTGCCACTGCGCCATCTGGTTGAAGTACTTCTGCTGCTGGCCGTCGATGGTCAGCTGGGTCTGCACCACCCCCGGCGCCGGGCGCGCCTGCAGCTCAAAGCTGATGCCCTGGCTGCCGTCGGTGAACAGCACGTCCGACAGCTGGCTGAGCTGGTTGAGCGCTTTGATAAACGCCGGGTTAAAGGTCAGCCCCTGGCTGTTGGTGCGGTCCGCCACCCACTGGCTGCCCTCCTTGTGCAGCACGCCGCCCAGCTCCGCGCTGAGGAAGCGCTCAATGCGCCCGCTGTCCTTGCGCAGAAACTCGGCCAGCATCGGCAGCGAGGCGTCGTTATTACTGGCGGCAAACGGGTAGCGCCCGTCAAAGGCCCCGTGCCACAGCGCCACCACCGAGCGCGCCCATTTGTCATTCAGGCTGGCGGCAGACGGCTGCAGCACCGTCTCCCACGCCTGGGTCAGCGGCTGCACGAACATCGTCTGGCCGAAGCCGCTCCACTCCTCGCCAAGGCTGGCGGCAATCAGGCTGCCGTACTGGCGGGTGTCGGTCAGGTCAACGCTTTTGCCCTGAAACACGGTTTGCGCCAGCGTCTGCATCATCTCCTGCGGGTCCGAACTGCCCGCCACCTGCTGCAGGCGCAGGCGCACGCGGGTGATGCGCGTCAGGTACGTCTGCAGGCTCAGGCTGTCGTCGCCGGACAGCGCATTTGCGGCTTTGTTGCGGCCCATCAGCGTCAGCAGCGGGCCGAAGGTCTCGTCAAGCGGCCCCTGGGGACCGGCGGCGCCCTGGTCAATCACCGGTTTTTTGCTGCTGCCCACCAGCTCCTGTGCCGATTTCATCAGCGAGTCCGCCAGCGCCTCGCTCTTCTGCCCCGCCTGCCCCTGCCACGCCAGGGTGTTCATCAGCGCAATCAGCGGCGACTGGCGCACGTCGCTCATCAGCGTCAGCTGGTCGGTAACGTCGGCGATGTTGGCCGCCGGGTTGAGGCGCAGGCCGTTGAGGAAGTTGAGCCAGCTGCCGGCAAAGTCGGTAAAGTAGCGCCGGGTCAGCCGCTCCTTCAGCGCTTCCGGCGACAGGTCGGCGGTCACGCGCGAGCGGCTGTCGCTCAGCACCCAGTCAATCTCATCGCGGCGTGATTTGGCCGCGCTCTCAATCGCCTGCTGCACGCCGCCCTCCCACGCCTGGCGGGTAAACATGCCCGGCACGATCTCATCGGTGGTGAACAGGCGGCGGGCGTCGGTACCGTTGGTCATATCCTCCAGCGTGACGTCGGCAAAGTTGCGGCGTACTGATTTCAGCATGTTTTCATACAGCGTGCTTTCGGCGTTGCGGCGGCCTATCTGCTGCAGCAGCACCTGGCGGGTCTGGCTGACCCGCTGCGGGTCCGGGGTGATTTTCCATTGCGGCTGGTGCGGCAGTTCACTGATGTAAAACGCCCAAAGGTCCGGCGCCAGGCTCTGCCACAGGCCGGGCGAGATGCCGTTGCGGGTCGGCTGCACCGTGTTCATCACCTGCGCGTAAAATGCGCCGTCGACCTTATCCGGGCGCGCCATCATCAGCCACGCCTTCAGCTGGTCATAGCCTGGCCGGGCGCGCTCTGCACGCTGCGGGCTGTTGGGCGGCAGGTCGGCCAGCGCGCTCAGCTGCTGCTGCAGCGCGGCGCTGGCCGGGTCGCGCAGCAGGCGGTTATTTGCCACGCCGTACCACGGCATCATCGCCTCCAGCAGCGGCGTATTGTGGTCGAGGCCGAAGCGCTGGTACCACGGCGAGCCATCCTGGTGGCGGTGTTTAAGCAGCCCGGCGTCGTTGCGCAGCGCATGCAGGGCGGTAAGCTGGCGGTCGGACACCGCCGGAGCCTGCACCAGCGCGCGCGCCTTCTCCGCCACGCTGACAATCTGGCTACGGTTAAGCGCGAAGGAGAGCAGTAGCCCCGCGCCCCACAGGCCGATAACGGCCATCAGCGCCCAGGCCAGCGTCTGCTGCCACGGCAGGCCGACGCGGCGGCCGGACTGACGGCGGCAGGCCGCCACAATGCCGCCCCAGCCGTTAGAAAGGATCAGCGCATGGTCGTGGCGGGTGGCAACGTCACTGGAGGACGGCTGGCTGAACATCAGGCCGCGCAGCGGAATGCGCGCCTGCTGGGTGGTCAGCCAGCCGCTCAGGCGCTGCTGCCACTGCAGGCTTTCGCCCTGCTCCAGCTCGCTGCCCAGCCGCAGCAGGAAGTCATGGGAGAGGTGTTGCGCAATCTGCGCCATGCCCTGCTCACGCAGCTGCGGAACCAGGCTGTCGAGCTGCTGGCTGACCTCTTCCGGCCGCGCGCGCGCGGAAAACAGCGCGCCGACCGTCTGCTGCTCGCGCCCATCCTGCGGCCACTCGCTGCCGCGCAGCTGCCACAGCCAGACCGGGGGCTGCCAGCGCAGGGCCTGTGAGATATTCTCCAGGCTGCGCAGGCCGTTATCCTGCATCTGCGGGGCCATCAGCTGGCCGTCTGCCAGCACCCAGACAATGCCGTCCAGCGGGCGGCCGCGGCGCAGCTGGCGCAGCGCGGCGAGTTTTTCACCGTCCGGCGCGGCGCTCAGGCTGCCGCCGTCAATCAGCACGGTGCGCTGCCCTTCCAGCCACTGCTGCTCCTGCAGCCCGGGGACCAGCGCGGCGCGCGCGGCATCGTCGCCAACGACCAGCAGCAGGCGCACTTTGTAGCGCCAGAGCAGGTGGTAGCGGGTGCGGAGGTAAGCGTTTAGGTCGTAATAAAAAGCTCCCGACTTGCTTTTACCACCTGGTTCAGCTTTTATATTTTTTCCTTTCAGAGAGGAAAAATGGAGAGTTTTTTGGTGCGCGGAAATGCCAAAACTCAGTAACCCCAAAAGGATAATCAGCAATGCCATTACTGACATCCAAAGAGTTAACTTTTCTTTGGTCGTCACCCAGCCAAATTCAGGGCCGTAGGTAATACAAGCAACGTAAACAATCGCCCCGGTCAAAATAATAAACAAGGCCAGACTGAGCAATCTTATTTTCGTGGCAGAGTTCATAGTAGATCCCCCACAACATCGACTGGTGACTGAGGGGCAATCAGTGAAAACAGAAATCCGTCACTATTTTTACTAACCATTAGTTGACTTCTGTTTGATGCCTTACAAACATCTGAAAGATAACAAAGAGATAGCCAGGCGTGCTTATCATCTTGAACTCCGAATATCATACCCAAGTCCTTTATAGAAAAAACCCATTCCCTTGACAACGAATTAGCTGCCTTCTTTAACTCACTGGTAATCAGGGCAATATCTTGCTCACTCACACCACAAAAATTAATAGCTGACGCAAGGCATATGTCAGGTTGATATGTTACTAGTAATAACAAACCCTGCTTTAAATCCCCGCGCGTACAAAACATGGGCCTGTAAACAACTGATTGTGCTTTGGGAGAGTTAAATACTGAGAAAATATTAAGCGATGCAAACTCAGTAGAGTTATTACTTGACACTGCCACACCCGACAAGTTAACACTTAGCACAATTGTTATCTTATCATTAATACCGTCATCAATAGTTTCAATAAATGAATCCCACAACCCTGAACTGTAGAAATCATGGCTAACTATTTTTTCCTCACGAAAGCCACATTCTAACCAGGCTGACTTGAAAAATGAAAAACTCAAAGGATTGGCACTATTAATAAAAATTATTCTAAAAGATAACCTGTCATCAATCTCTTTAATCACGGCGCGCACAGAGGACAATAATTCGATGTATATTTCAATTTCTTTATACCTTCCGCTCTCACCTTGATGTAACGATAGTAGTTGAGATGTATGTACATCGAAAGCAGAGTTGTTAATTACAGATTGTATATCAATTACTTCCGGCGAGAAAAAACGATAACCATTAATGCAAGCCCGCTTGCTGGCCCAACGGATCCATTGCTGCTTAATTTTCTCAGACTCCGCCTTGCAGGCTTCATAGACCGTGAGTTGAACACTATAAATATAAGCCTTAAATGATAGCAATATCAAAAATACAATTACCAACACCCCATATAAAAAAATCACAGCACTTGATAAATTATCAACATATCCTGAATATAAATAATTCACTCCACATATCGAAACCCCAAGCAAAACACACAAAAATAAAAATAATAACAAATACCGTTTCCAGTTTAACCTCTTTACTTCATTAACTTCATTGATAACTCCAACAGGCCAGTTCATTACCCACTCCAATTATTAATTTTATTTTCTCGCAAAACCAGCTAATGAGCAGAAAAAACCACGCTCCTAAAATAGGTTTGCAGCTCTTTTTTTTCTGATAACTCCTGTAGAATATCACCATCATTGCACCCTTCGATAACTCGCGGTGAAAACATCAACACACCAACACCAAAGCTCACAATATTTTCATTCAGGGAAAACGTCTCAACATAGAAATTTAAAGCTGGAAACAACCACTGCCACGCTTGCTTTTCAGAAACACGAGAAAATAATTTATTACCCCGGTAATTAAGTAATATTTTATTCACAAGAGCGATATAATGCATTTTCTCCCACTCGGCACTGGTCATACCCAGTGAAAAATCGAGTTTAGGGAGGCCGTCACCACCACCTGATTTCGTGCAGAACTCACCATCACCATTAATATAAGACCAGGTGATGATATTTTTAAGCAATCGTCTGGTTTGCCATGAATCTAAAAAATTATCAATATTTCCAAAAACCCCAGGGTCGTAAAACCTGAAGATAGCACTGGAGCCACAACTAATCTGCTGAATGGATGAGTGAGAAATCTCTCTACCTAAATCTTCAATTGTCAAACATGAGTTGATCCACGCGCAGACCTTTCTTCCATTGCCAGCCTTAAGCGATTCCGGAACGATCTCGTCAAGAGAATGCTGGATACTTAACTTTAGTAAAGCCAAATCTTCGATACTATCCTGATTAATCTTAATCAGTAACAATTCTGCGACACCATCAAGATCCGGATGGGGGAACTGCACGCGAAGGGAATTAACCCCACCTACTCGCTCGATAAAAGGACTTTCTTCATCTCGACGATTAACTGTAAAATCAATAAGAAGATAGAGCCCACCAATATTTACAACCCTTTCACTCAGCAAACAATTTATTTCTTCTAGTTTTTTTAATGCAGATTTCGCCGAGAAATCATAGTTAGTTATCATATTAGTCCCTTAGTGAAATTATTACCTGCGGCCCTTGAAGGTATTTTAGGAATATCATCTTTCATTTTTTGAAAGCATGCCTCTAAATGCATCATCTGGTACCCTATAACCCGCGGCAGGGTCTGGTTGCGGTATGCCTCCACCCCGAAGTACTCGCTGCTGAACGACTCCAGCCGCCCGCTGACTTTCTCCAGCCGCCCGTGAGGCCGCAGCACCGGGCGCGGCGGCAGGGCGCGCGTCTACTGCTATCCGAAGTATTCATAAGATCTCCCTGAAGGCACTATCGAGCGCTTTACGCTGTTCATCCATGATGACTAAATCGATTTATTAATCTTTAACATCAGATCACTCGTTCAGTAGTAGTACCAGTTTTCAATGGAGAAGGTTTTTCGCGTCGGAAGAAACGGCCTGTCCTTATGCCACGGCGAATACCACAGCCCTTTTTTCTTAAGCTCTTTTTCGCGCGCGCGAGTGATTTTCGCCAGATTGATGCGTGCCACATCTTCCATTCCAAGGACGGTGAATATTTCCTCAGCAAGCCGACAGGCGGTGGGGGCATAGGCTTTATAGGCAGAGAGCGCCATCAGGCCTGTCAGGCCTAAAGACATGACTAAAAACATTAGCCCAATAATTAAATAATCATCCAGCTTCATTGGTCCATTATTATAAGCGTGTAGAGCAGCCACAAAGGCAACCATACTGAGCAGCACTGCCGTCAGAATAAACAGATTTCTGAACCTTACCCAGCCCTCCGCAATATGGCCCCGGTCGCAGCGAGGGCAGACCGAAATAATCCGCTCCTGCGGCAGCGCGATGGCGTACACCTCGTAGTGGTCATCCCGCCACTCCGCCACCATTTCCACCTCATCCCCGGTCTGCAGCTGCGTCATACCCACCCAGCCCCGGAACGGCCTGCCGTTAATGCTGCCCTGCACGTATTCGGCGGTATTTTTATCCGAGTTGGTAATTGAACCGTCCGCCAGCAGTAATCCGGCTGCGGGGCTACCGGCCAGAATGGCCTCAGCCGCCCCGGCACCGCGCTGCGCACCCGAAACGCGCGGCAGGGTATGGTTGCGGTACGCCTCCACCCCGAAGTACTCCCGGAAGCACTCGCTGCTGAACGACTCCAGCCGCCCGCTGATTTTCTCCAGCCGACCGTAAGGCGGCAGCACCGGGCGCGGTGGCAGGGCGCGCGTCCACTCCCGTTTATTCATCAGGGCAATTTCTTCGGCGGTACGCAGCTCCTGCAGGTTTTCTGCAACTTTCCTCGAACCTGAATCTCTCACTTTTCGGGAAAACTGCTCCCCGGTAAGCTTGTCTCGCATTCTGCTCATAATACCTCCCTGATGGCGCTTTCCAGCGCCTTACGCTGTTCATTCCAGCGCTTGTCCGGCGGTTGAGTACCAAACACGCACTGGCGGCACCACACCTGCAGATCGTTACCCTCAATCAGCGTCACCACCATCTGCAGCGGTACGATGGCCACCTGCACCTCCCACGTCATCAGCACGGCAAGAATACGGATCCCGAAAATTTCCATCTGCAGTTTTTTGGTGGTTGCTGCGGCTGTGGCCGCAAGGCCATCCGCAAACATCGACCAGTATCAGGTGAACATCCCCGCCCTCGCAATTGCCCGCCAGGACCTGCGACACCGACGCACTGTTCCGGTTCTGTTTCCGGCCAGGGTTTAATAGGCAACCCTCTTTTCAGGATTGATTCAGTGGTAATGCCCCCCATCCGGAACGTTTTTCTGGCGGGACACAGCGGCTTATCCTTGAGCCACGTAGAATACCGCTGCCCTTTTATTCTGCTTAACGTTGTAAATAAACTCAGTAGTAAAACCAGTTCTCATCGGAATAAATAAATTTCTGGCTGGGTACCGGGATCTGCTCTTTATCATCAGGTGAATGCCATTGTCCTGTTTTTTTTAGTTCACGCTCTCGTCTCGACGTGAACTTTTTCAGGTTAACTCTCTCCACATCATGTCTGCCAAACAGAGTAAATATCTCCTCTGCCAGGCGGCAAGTTGTGGGCACATAGGCTTTATAGGCGGACAGTGCAATCAACCCGGAGATAAACATAGATATGAATAAAAACATCCATCCTGATGAAATTATATATTTTAATGTCGATATATCACCATTTAAATATCCAATTACAAATACAGCACTCATACCAAAAACAATAACCGCTGTTAAAATGAGCATATTTCTGACTCGTAACCAGCCCTCCGCAATATGGCCCCGGTCGCAGCCCGGACAGACCGAGACAATTCTCTCCTGCGGCAGCGCGATGGCATACACCTCGTAGTGATCGTCCCGCCACTCCGCCGCCATCTCCACGCTGTCACCTGCCTGCAGCCGCGTCATTCCCACCCAGCCACGGAACGGCCTGCCGTTAATGCTCCCTTGCACGTATTCGGCATACTCTTTCTGCGACCTGGTAATGGTGCTGCTCACCAGCAGCCCCCCTGCCGCCGGGCTGCCCGCAAGCACCGCCTCAGCGGCTCCGGCCCCCCGCTGCGCGTCTGAAATGCGCGGCAGCGTATTGTTGCGGTAAGCCTGCACCCCGAAATACTCGCTGAAGCACTCGCTGCTGAACGACTCCAGCCGACCGCTGACCTTTTCCAGCCGCCCGTAAGGCGGCAGCACCGGGCGCGGCGGCAGGGCGCGCGTCCATTCCCGACCGTTCATCAGGGCTATCTCCTTCTGGGTTCGCAGGTCCGAAATGACTTCCGGCCTGGCAAAACGATAGCTTGGTGATGGCGCTTTTTGTTCCGTCATATAATCTCCTTAAAAGCCGCATCCAGCGCCTTTCTCTGTTCATTCCAGCTCTTATCCGCCGGTTCAATACCAAACACGCAATGCCGGCACCACACCTGCAGGTCGTTATCCTCAATCAGCGTCACCACCACTTGCAGCAGCACGATGGCCACCTGCACCTCCCACGTCATCAGCACGGCAAGAATGCGGATCCCGAAGATTTCCACTTGCAGGCTTTTGGTGATCGCTGCGGCTGTTTTAACAGCGTACTTATTATCAAATACTTCCAGCAGTGTTCCGGTATATTTAACCCCAGTAAGCAAATCCAAGACTCCCTTCGTAAACATAATCCCTGCCAGCATTGAACGCTGCTTCTCCAGCTCTGAGCTGACGGCCAGACCGTCCGTATACAGCGACCAGCCTGAGGAGAGCATCCCCGCCGCCGCTCCCAGCCCCTTCACCGTCGCTACCGTGACCGCACCCGCCTTCAGGCCGCCCTCCACCGCCGGCGTCACCAGCGCCAGCGTCTGCGATACCACCGCCAGCCCGCTCGCCACCACCCCCGACAGCGGCTTGCGGTCATCCCGCAACTGGCTGCACAGCCACACAAAGTCCAGCGCGTTCAGCACCAGCAGCAGCGCGCCGATACGCGCCTCCTTCAGCTTCGACCGCCCCTCCTCCGACTGCAGCCAGTCGTCAAGACCGCTGCGCATCGCCTGACGGCTGCGCATCACCTCCGCCTGCGGCGTCATAAACCGCCGCGCGCTGCCAAAACCCGCCAGCACCCGCGCGCGCATCTCCGGCGCGCCGCGCAGGTAGCTCTTCACCATCGCCTCCACCGTCTCCAGCGGAATGCCCGCCCGCACGTGCAGCACCATCCTGAACACCGTCGTCGCCAGCGTCTCGCCCACCGCGCTTACCCGCAGGCTCTGGGTGATGCGATCACCCACCGTCACGACAAACGCGTCTGCCCGGTACAGCCGCTGCTCCAGCAGGCTGGCGTTCGCCTCCAGCGCCTTCGACTGGGCCTTCGTCGCGCTGCCGTAATACCCCGTCAGCTTTTTCAGCACCGCCGCCTGCGCCATTATCCAGCTCACCGTCGCGTCCGACGACGCCGCGCTCACCTCCTCGTCCTGCCGCGCCTTCACCGCAAACCGGTAGAACATCCCCGCCCTCGGCGTGCCAGGCCCTGCGACACTGCCGCACGCTCCGGCTCTGTTTACGGCCAAGGTTAAACAGGCAACCCTCTTTTCAGGATTGATTCAGTAGTAATACCAACCTTCCATCCGGAACGTTTTGCTGGCGGGACACAGCGGCTTATCCTTGAGCCAAGGTGAATACCACTGCCCTTTTTTCTTCAGCTCTTTTTCGCGTGCCTTTGTCACTTTCCCCAGATTTATACGGGTTACATCCTTCATACCCATAACACTGAATACTTCTTCAGCTAACCGGCAGGTTGTAGGTGCATAACCTTTATAAGCAGAGAGAGACATAAGCCCCGAAATACAGAGTGCTATAAATAAAAACATCCATCCTGAAGAAATAATATATTTCAAGGTCGATATATCACCATTAAAATATCCAATAACGAAAACAGCGCCCATCCCAACAATAATGATTGCTGTTAAAATAAACATATTTCTTAAACGAATCCAAGCTTCAGAGATGTGACCCCGACTACAACCTGGGCAGACTGAAATTATCCGCTCCTGCGGCAGCGCGATGGCATACACCGCATAGTGATCGTCACGCCACTCCGCCACCATATCCACCTCATCCCCGACCTGCAGCTGCGTCATCCCCACCCAGCCCCGGAACGGCCTGCCGTTAATGCTGCCCTGCACGTACTCGCCGTAACTTTTATCTGAATCCGTCAATGAGCCACTCGCCAGCAGCGTCCCTGCCGCCGGGCTGCCCGTAAGAACGGCCTCAGCCGCCCCGGCGCCGCGCTGCGCGTCTGAAACGCGCGGCAGCGTATTGTTGCGGTACGCCTCCACCCCAAAGTACTCCCGGAAGCACTCGCTGCTGAACGACTCCAGCCGACCGCTGACCTTCTCCAGCCGACCGTAAGGCGGCAGCACCGGGCGTGGCGGCAGGGCGCGCGTCCATTCCCGCTTATTCATCAGGGCAATTTCTTCGGCGGTGCGCAGGTCCTGCAGGTTCTCAGCGCGCTTAAATCGCTTTTCCGTATTCAGCATATTTTCTTCCTTCGCAGAATCGCCTTAAATGCTTCATCCAGCACCCTGCGCTGCTCTTCCATGTACGGCCAAAGATTTTTTACTCAACCACTTCATCATTATATTTATGTTCAGTAGTAGTACCAGTTTTCACCAAAGAACGTTTTCCTCGTTGGGGATAGCGGTCTGTCATTAAATAATGGCGAATACCACAGCCCTTTTTTCTTAAGCTCTTTTTCGCGCGCGCGAGTGGTTTTCCGCAGATTGATGCGTGCCACATCTTCCATTCCAAGGACGGTGAATATTTCCTCAGCAAGCCGACAGGCGGTGGGAGCATAAGCTTTATAGGCTGAGAGCGCCATCAGTCCTGTCAGGCCTAAAGACATGACTAAAAACATTTGCCCAATAATTAAATAATCATCCAGCTTCATTGGTCCATTATTATAAGCGTGTAGAGCAGCCACAAAGGCAACCATACTGAGCAGCACAGCCGTCAGAATAAACAGATTTCTGAACCTTACCCAGCCCTCCGCAATATGGCCCCGGTCGCAGCCCGGACAGACCGAGACAATTCGCTCCTGCGGCAGCGCGATGGCGTACACCTCGTAGTGGTCATCCCGCCACTCCGCCGCCATCTCCACGCTGTCGCCTGCCTGCAGGCGCGTCATTCCCACCCAGCCCCGGAACGACCTGCCGTTAATGCTGCCCTGCACATATTCAGCGTATTCCTTTTCAGACTCGGTGATTGAGCCGCTTACCAGCAGCGCCCCTGCCGCCGGGCTGCCCGCAAGCACCGCCTCAGCCGCCCCGGCCCCGCGCTGCGCATCCGAAACGCGCGGCAGCGTATTGTTGCGGTAAGCCTGCACCCCGAAATACTCGCTGAAGCACTCGCTGCTGAACGACTCCAGCCGACCGCTGACCTTTTCCAGCCGACCGTAAGGCGGCAGCACCGGTCGTGGCGGCAGGGCGCGCGTCCATTCCCGCTTATTCATCAGGGCAATTTCTTCAGCGGTGCGCAGCTCCTGTAGATTTTCATCTGCTTTACGATAACCCCACCTTCTGTATTTCCATCCAAAACGATTACTGCTATCCGAAGTATTCATAAGATCTCCCTGAAGGCACTATCGAGCGCTTTACGCTGTTCATTCCAGCTCTTATCCGACGGTTCATTACCAAACACGCACTGGCGGCACCACACCTGCAGGTCGTTATCCTCAATCAGCGTCACCACCACCTGCAGTAGCACGATGGCCACCTGCACCTCCCACGTCATCAGTACGGTAAGAATGCGGATCCCGAATATTGGATATGCTAAAAATTTATCAACACCCCGAGAAATACTTTTTGCACCAAGTGTCCCAAGCAGCGTTCCGGTATATTTCGCCGCCGTCAGCCCGTCGGTCAACGTTTTGAGCCCATAGACACCCATCAGCGCATAACGCTGCTTTTTCCTCTCTGCATCAATGGCATCCCAGTCCGTATACAGCGACCAGCCTGAGGAGAGCATCCCCGCCGCCGCTCCCAGCCCCTTCACCGTCGCTACCGTGACCGCACCCGCCTTCAGGCCGCCCTCCACCGCCGGCGTCACCAGCGCCAGCGTCTGCGACACCACCGCCAGCCCGCTCGCCACCACCCCCGACAGCGGCTTGCGGTCATCCCTGAACTCGCTGCACAGCCACACAAAGTCCAGCGCGTTAAGCACCAGCAGCAGCGCGCCGATACGCGCCTCCTTCAGCTTCGACCGCCCCTCCTCCGACTGCAGCCAGTCGTCTAGACCACTGCGCATCGCCTGACGGCTGCGCATCACCTCCGCCTGCGGCGTCATAAACCGCCGCGCGCTGCCAAAACCCGTCAGCACCCGCGCGCGCATCTCCGGCGCGCCGCGCAGGTAGCTCTTCACCATCGCCTCCACCGCCTCCAGCGGAATGCCCGCCCGCACGTGCAGCACCATCCTGAACACCGTCGTCGCCAGCGTCTCGCCCACCGCGCTCACCCGCAGGCTCTGCGTGATGCGGTCACCCACCGTCACGACAAACGCGTCTGCCCGGTACAGCCGCTGCTCCAGCAGGCTGGCGTTCGCCTCCAGCGCCTTCGACTGGGCCTTCGTCGCGCTGCCGTAATACCCCGTCAGCTTTTTCAGCACCGCCGCCTGCGCCATTATCCAGCTCACCGTTTCGTCCGACGACGCCGCGCTCACCTCCTCGTCCTGCCGCGCCTTCACCGCACCCAGCAGCGGCATCAGCCCCGCCATCACTTCCGGGTCACCCGCCGCGATATGCCGCCACAGCAGGTTGCCGCGGCTCAGCGTGCTGTACTCGCGCAGCCAGCGCCCCAGCAGCGACGAGCCCTGCGCCGACCGATCTATCCCGTGCAGGCACATCGTCACCGCAGACTGGTAGAACATCCCCGCCCTCGGCACGCCGCAGCAGAGGTCCTCCAGCGTGGCCAGCAGCAGCGGTGCCTCCAGCCAGTTCACCACGCTGACCACCCGCGCCTGGTACAGTGCCTCCACCTCCCGGCCCAGCCGCTCGCAGCACGCGCTGAAGTTATCCAGCCGCGCCTGGCTGAGGTACTGTTTGTAAGGCGCCCAGTCGCGCGCGCAGTTGTCCGCCAGGTTCTGCGGCACCGCCGCACGCTCCCGCTCCACGTCGGCGCATATCGCCGCCACCCGGCGGCGGTGCGCCGCCAGCGGCTCCGGCGGGCTGTCCAGCAGCGCCCGCACGTGCTCTGAGGAGACGTTCTGCCCGCGCCAGGATGCCAGCAGCCGGGTGTCCTCGCGCACTTGCGCCAGCACCTCCGGCTTATCCTGGTAAATCCGCTCCAGGCTGCGCTGCCGCGCGGTCAGGGCCGGTTCGGCAATCAGCAGCTCGCCGCCCTCGGCGTTGCGCTCCAGCACCCGCTCGCCGCGCGCCTGCATCATGTTCCCCAGCGTGGTCTGCAGCATCTCCAGGTTCAGCCGCGTGCCCAGCTCCCGCTCCCGCTCCTGCTCAAACTGCGCCTGCCGACCCCGCGCCTCCATGCACCAGCCGTTCAGCTCGTGCGCGATGCCCACCGCATCCCACAGCGGCAGCAGCATCGGCACGCTGCCCGGAGTGTCGCCGCTGCGCGCCTGCATGCGCTCCACCGTCGCACGCCCCTGACCGCCGCGGCCAGACGCCCAGGGGTAGAGCGTGGACTGCGCACGGACTACCTCACTGTTTATCCGCCAGCCGTCATCCGCGCCCGGCACTGCACTCAGCGCCGGCGCACGGCTCACCTCCGGTATCTGCCCGTCCGGGCCGGGCAGCAGCCCGGTCACGCCCGGCAGCGGGTACTCCGGTACGCAAGCCAGCGCCGCTTCGGTCGCGGGAAGCCCCGGGCCGGAGCGCAGCCCCTTCAGCCACGCGCCCGGGCTTATCCGCTGCATGCGTTCCCCGCGCGCATCCGCGTCACCGGCGTAGCGCGCCAGGGTCTGCTCCTCCCACGGATACTGGCTGAAGGCAAACCACAGGTCGCCGCTCTTTTCGGGCGAAGGGATGCAGATGAATGTGACGTTAAGTGGATTGTGCACGCCCGAACGGCAGTCCGGCTCACGGATAGCCTCCGGGTGCGCCGGGGAAAACTGTAGCCACAGCGAGCCGTCCTCCGCCACGCTGTAGCACTGCCAGCCGCCACCCTCTGCGCCTTTTTCGTTAAAGAGATAGAGGTAGCCCTGGCGCAGCACGCGCAGCACGTATTTCTCACCGTTCGCCAGCTTCACGCCGGTCACTTTTGCGTCATCCGCCCCGGCGGGCAACGCCGCCGGGAAGCTTCCCGGCACAACCGCGTAGCGCAGGGGCAGGATGGCAAGCCCCTCTGAGGTACACTGATTGTTGCAGCTCATGATGAATTCCTTTTCCGGTTAGCCGTTATAAAAAGATGAACCTGCCAGAACCCGATGATCCGGGCACTGACAAAGTACCCGGTCCTGATCCTGAACAAGAAGAGTACCTTCGCTGATAACACCCTTTGCCGTGCCCTGTAGTGGGAAATTCCCCTTACATTCGGAGCAGCTTGCCAGGTCATTGTTTTGTGCAACCGGCTTTCCTGCGCTGTAATAATTGGAAGTTGCCGTGATGACCTTTCCAAAGGTCGTGTTGTCACCAGACATCGCCAGTTTTTTAGTCACTCAGATTCTCCTTTATCACGACGGCCCAAGCAGAAGCCCGACCGACTGATTCTGCGCTGCGGTCAGGATACCCGGCCGGCAACCTTTGGCCAGGTTCAG
Organism: Erwinia sp. V90_4; assembly: GCF_029967685.1. Taxonomy (NCBI): domain Bacteria; kingdom Pseudomonadati; phylum Pseudomonadota; class Gammaproteobacteria; order Enterobacterales; family Erwiniaceae; genus Erwinia; species Erwinia sp. V90_4. Next base: position 52,196 of record NZ_JASCAQ010000038.1, read on the forward strand.
TTCAGCGTTGAGCTGTGCAGATGGCTGTTGCTGTACGGCGATGCACTTGAGGGTGACATTTTTTCCTGTTCCCATTTCAATGCCTTTTTCGCTTAATTTCAGGTAAGAGCCGCCGCAGTTAAGGAAAATTTCCTTCTGCGCCGTGATAACAACGCGGTCTTCTGCGCTGGAAACAGTCAACTGCTGCCTGGCGAACAAGTTAAGTGCATCCGACTGGGCCTGAATGTCTACTTTGCCCTCTGCAGCGAAGATTTTGATCCCGAGTTTATGTGCGAAAAAGCTCAGGACCTCTCCAGCGGCTAACGAAAAGCGCTTCACCACGCTGAGATCGGCATTTTTGCCCGCTGTGGCAATCAAATTTTCTCCTGCCGACAGCTGTAAACTTGCAGGCGTGACCTGAGCAATACCTCCGGGTGCAGACATGAGTATTGCCTGCTGTTTGAGAGCATCCAAAGCATCGCTCATCAGCGTGGTTTGCGTTTTCAAATCGGCCAGTTCGGCTTTTGCTGCTTCGGCCGCATGCAGCAACCCTGCTGTGGTTTGCCGGGCAGCGTTAAGTTCCTGCAGTGCTGCCTGCATCTCCAGCTGCTGGCCCTGTGCCTTCTGCTGGCCGTCGGCGGTGATAAACAGCCCTTTCTCCGCACGGAGGGTGCCCCAGCTGTCGCTGCGCAGCTCAAACCCTTCGCCGCGCTTCTGCTTCTCGCTGTCCACCAGGTGGCCGAGATTAAGCTGGCTTTTGCCGCCGTACTCGGTGCTGAGCTTGATATGCTCCTGGCCCGCCGTATCGTCGAGGCGCAGCTTATTGTTTTTCGGCGTGCGCAGCACGTTGCGCTTGTAGTTGCGGATGGTGACGTGGTCGCCGTGCGCCGAGTCGTGCAGCACCCCGGCAATGTACGGGCGGTCCGGGTTGCCATGCTCAAAGGCTATCGCCACCTCAGTACCTGCCAGCAGCGGCAGGTGCAGGCCGTAGGTGTCGCCCGCATAGGGGCGCGCCTGGCGTACCCACAGGCTTTCAAAGCCGGTTTCCCAGCCCGCGCGGTCAAACAGCATGTTGACGCGATAGCGCCCGTCGCGGTCAATATGGCCGTAGGCGTCGTTCACCGTGGTACTGGTGACGCGCGCCGGCAGGGTTCCCGCCATCACCGGGTGCGGCAGCGGCACCGGGCGGAAGCCGTAGCGGCTGTTGAGCGGGATGCCGTCAAAGGCGGTTTCAAAGCTGCGGTCGCGCCGCGCGGTGCTGACGATGGCGGTGACCAGCACGCCGCTCTGGAATACCTCACTGACATCCTCCCCGCCGCTGACCTTCAGCTCACTGCCGGGGGCCAGCGCCGGGCAGCTGGTCACTGCCGCCACCCGCGTCTGGCCGTTCAGGTAGCGTTCGTGGCGCAGGCGGGCATAGAACGCGCCGCTCTCCGGGGCCGGGTTATGGCTGTAGCCGTCGCCCGGCGTCAGGTAGTTGTCCGCCCAGCGATAGGACTCACCGTAGGTGGTGTCGTCGCCGCCGGTGACGTCGGCCTGCACGTTCATATCTTCTAGGGCGTTGCGGTAGTTGTAGTCGCGCCCGCTGACGCTTTTCTCCACCACCGCAAAGCGGCTGGCGAGGTCCCACACCGAGTCGCTGGCCGCGTCGTGCATGCCGGAAGGCGGCACGGCGGGCAGCGTCAGCCCCTGCACATGGCCCTGCCTGCCGTCGTAAAACTCCACCACGTCGATATGCAGGCGGGTGTCGGTGGTGAAGCGGAACCAGATGCCGACCTCGCCCAGCAGGCGGGTAATAAACGCCAGGTCGTCCTCGCCGTACTGCATCACCTGCTCGCGGCGCGGGTACGCGTTGTTGAGGGTGAAAACAAAGTCCTGCCCGCGCATCCCGTGGCGCTCGCGCAGGATTTTTTCCACAATCTGCGGCACCGACATATCCTGATAGATGGCGTTCTGACGGCTGCGCGACAGCAGCGCCAGGCGCGGCTGCAGGGTGACGGCGTAGTGGGTCTGGTCGGCGCTGGTGCTGAGGCGCTCAAAGCCGGTCACCACGCCCTGCACCACGCGCACCGGCTGCTGGATCTTAATGCCCCAGCTCTGGTCAACCGGGGCCTGCAGGGTCAGCGAGGCCGCTTTCATCAGCATCGCCTCGCGGGTGATGGCATGGTCGGCGCTGGTGAACTCAATGCGCCAGCGGAACGGCTCGCTCAGGCGCTCCTCCCCCTTAAACGCCAGCACGTCGGGCCGGGACTGACAGTCACGCACCGCCAGCAGGTGGTGACTATGGCTGAAAAAAGAGATCGGGTTTTTGCTCATGATTCACTTTCCTCTGTGTTAGCAAATTCCAGCACGATGCCTTCCTCGTCGTGCCAGTCGAGCGTCAGCCGCTGCGGCTTCTGTTTTGCCGCCATCTGCAGCAGCAGCTGCTGGCTCAGCACCGGCAGGATCTGCTGGTTCAGCAGGCTGTCGACGTTGCGCGCCCCTGTGTCCGGCAGCAGGCAGGCGGCGGTCAGCGCCGCTGACAGGCCATCGCCCACGGTGGTTTTCAGGCCGTAGTGGCGCGCCAGGCGCTGGCTCACCTGGTTGAGCTTCATGCCAACGATGGTGCGCATCGCTTCTTCGGTCAGCGGGCGGTAAATCACCGTCTGGAAGCGCGCCAGCAGCGCGGGCTGGAAGTGGTCGCGCAGCGTCGGGCGCAGCAATTCCTGCAGGTCCGCTTCCGTGGCTTGCGGCTGCTGCTCCAGCAGCTGCATGATGGCGTCGCTGCCGAGGTTGGAGGTCATCAGGATCACGGTGTTGCGAAAATCGATTTCGCGCCCCTCGCCGTCGCGCATAAAACCGCGGTCAAACACCTGGTAGAACAGGTTCAGCACGTCGCGGTGCGCCTTCTCGACCTCATCGAGCAGCACCACGCTGTAAGGGCGCTTGCGCACCGCCTCGGTGAGGATGCCGCCCTGGCCGTAGCCGACGTAGCCCGGCGGCGAGCCCTTCAGCTGCGAGACGGTGTGCGCCTCCTGGTATTCGGAGAGGTTGATGGTGATCAGCGACTTCTCGCCGCCGTACAGCACGTCCGCCAGCGCCAGCGCGCTCTCGGTTTTGCCGGTGCCGCTCGGGCCGACCAGCAGGAACACCCCCTGCGGCCCGTTCTCAGAGGTCAGGCCGGTTTTGGCGGCGCGCAGGCGCCGGGCGATGGCGCTGAGCGAGGCGTCCTGGCCGACCACGCGCCTGCCGATTTCTTCCTCAAGGCTCAGCAGCTCGCTCTGCTCGTCCTTCATCAGCGAGGAGAGCGGCACCCCGGTCCAGTCGGCAATCACGTTGGCAACGGTGCGGGCATCGACGTCGACCTGAATCAGCGCGTCCTGCTGCTGCAGCGCCGCAAGCTGCTGCTGAACAGCGGCAATCTGCGCCTGCGGCTGCTGGTTCTGGCGGCTGCTTATCAGCTGCTGCGCCACTTCCTGCTGCGCGGCAAAATGCGCTTCCTGCTGCGCGCGCTGGCCTTCCAGCCCGCTGCGGGTGGCGGCGATGGCGGCGAGACGCTCGTCGTGCTTATCGCTGCCCGCGGCCATGTCATCGCGCAGGGCTTGCTCCTCCAGCGTCAGCGAGGTAACGCGCGCGTTCAGCAGGGTGATGGCCTCCGGCACGGTGTCGAGGCTCATGCGCACGCGCGCGGCGGCGGTGTCCAGCAGGTCGACCGCCTTATCCGGCAGCTGGCGGCCCGTCAGGTAGCGGCGCGACAGGGTCACCGCCGCTTTTACGGCGTCGTCGCTGATGTGTACGCCGTGGTGCTGCGCGTAGCGCGACTTCAGGCCGCGCAGCATCAGGCAGGCAGTCTCATCGTCCGGCTCGTCAACTTTCACCATCTGGAAGCGGCGCTCCAGCGCGGCGTCCTTCTCGAAGTACTGCTTGTACTCGCTCCAGGTGGTGGCGGCGATGGTGCGCAGTTCGCCGCGCGCCAGCGCCGGTTTCAGCAGGTTGGCGGCGTCGGCCCCGCCCGCCTGGTTGCCCGCGCCGATAATGGTGTGCGCCTCGTCGATAAACAGCAGCACCGGGGTCGGCGACTGCTGCACCGCCTCAATCACGTTTTTCAGGCGCTGCTCGAATTCGCCCTTCACGCCCGCCCCGGCCTGCAAAAGACCGAGGTCGAGGGTGCGTAGCGAAACGGTTTTCAGGCTGTCCGGCACGTTACCCTGCGCAATGCGCAGCGCCAGCCCCTCGACCAGCGCGGTTTTGCCGACGCCCGGCTCGCCGACCAGAATCGGGTTATTCTTGCGGCGGCGCGAGAGGATATCGACCATCTGGCGGATTTCGCTGTCGCGGCCAAACACCGGGTCGATGCTTCCCGCCTGCGCTTTGGCGGTGACGTCGAGGGTGAATTTGTCCAGTGCGGCCTGCAGCGCCTCGCTCAGCGCGCTGCCGTCGGCCGGGGTGACCTGCGCATCCACCTCGCCCAGGGTTGATGGAGCCTGGCTCAGGCTCTCCTGCTGCTGCACTTCCGGGCGCTCGTCGGACTGCGCGTCCAGCAGCGGGCGCAGGCGCTCCAGCTGGGGGCGCGTCAGGCTCAGCAGTGGCCACAGCCCTTCGCAGCCGACCAGCGACGGCTTGTCGGTCAGTGCCGCCAGCAGGTGATGGCTGCGGATGTGGGCGTCGTCATCCTCCAGCGAGGCAATCAGCCAGGCCTGCTTAATCAGCGCCAGCAGGGAGTCGGCGAGCTGCGGGCGGGTGCGCACCGAGCGCGGCACGTTGTCCAGCCAGCACAGTAACTCCTGCCAGATGCCGTCCATGTCCCACTCGTAGCGGCGCGCCAGTACGGTGATGTCGCCCTCACCCTGCTCCAGCAGCTTGAGTAGCCAGTGCTCAATGCGGATTTCACTGTGGGCGCGGGTCTGGCACAGCGAGGCGGCGGCCTCCAGCGCGCGGGCGCAGAACGGGTTTAAGCGACGTAGCAGGACGGCTGACTGGTTTTCCATATCGGGTTCTCTCTTCCGTAGTTAATCAGGTTCGGACACGCTACCGCCCGTCGCTGTTCCTTTCAGTCAGGAACCCGAAGCGCATCAGGTCAAAAGGCAGCAGGTTGTCGGGTTGTTTGCTGAGCCGCCACGCGGGTAGCGGCTCAGCAAACAAAACGGCAGGCGGCGAACCGCCTGCCGTGAGTCATCAAGCGGTGGTGCGTTCATTCCACGAATCGGAATGAATAATGTTGCCGTCTTTGTAGGTCCAGGTGATTTTTTCGTAGCGCAGCTCAATCTCTTCCAGATGGTTGTGCTTCTCTTTGGACGGATCCTTGATGTCGTGCATTTTCGGCGCGACCTTCACCAGCTTGACGTTCTCAAGTTTGGTGTTGAAGTACTCCACTTCCTGACCGGCGTCGTTGATTTTGTACCACTTGAACTCGGCAGATTTCAGGGTCTGACCGGTGGTCACCGCCTTGTAGAGATACGGGCTGGAAGAGTCGATCTCCTTGGTGAACATGAACGGCGTGTGCACGCGGGTACCGGTCAGCTTGCCGGTGTTGTTATCGGTCGGGATGTACAGGTTATGTTCCTGTGCCACCACTTCGATGCTGCCTTCACGATCTTTCACATCCACGGAACCTTTGATGTCCGCACCGCCGTCGTCTTTCAGCCACAGATATACTGGAATTGCCATGTGTTACTTCTCCTTGCTTGGTGTAGTCCCGACATCAGTTCCTGATGCGGGTTGAGTGTCTGCTGCCAGACAGGCATCCGCCTGCGGCACCAGACTGATTTCGACCCGGCGGTTTAACGCACGACCTTCCGGGGTATCGTTAGTCGCCATCGGGCGGCTTGCGCCAAAGCCCTGCACCGCAAAGCAGGTCGGCGAGACGTCGCTGGTTGAAAGCATCCAGTCGCGCAGCGCTTCAGCGCGCTTCAGCGACAGCTGCTGATTGGCCTGCGCATTGCCGGTGCTGTCGGTGTGGCCGGCGACCACTATCAGCCAGCCCGGCCGGGCCTTAATATCCACCAGCGCGTTAACCAGCATCTTTAGCGAGCCGGGTTTGAGCACGGACTTGCCGGAGGCAAACAGCGACAGGCTGTCGAGGCGCACGGTTTTTGGCGCTTCCTTCACCACCCCAGGCGGGGGCGGCGGGGGCGGAATATACGAACGAATCGCATCCAGCAGCGGCAGGCGCAGATGCCCCCCCTGATACAGGCCTAAACCAAGCTGCAGAGGTGCGCCGTTGCGGGCATACTCATCCAGCTCGCGGGCATCGCGACGCAGTACATTGACCGCTGCCGCTTTCACGGCGTAATCATTCATGGCGATACGCGCGTAATGAGCAATATCAAAGGAGACCCGCTGAAGCAGCCGATGGTTATTCCAGGCGCTGCAGCACAGTGCGACAATTCCAACCGTCAACGCCAGCCATAGCGCACCACGCCAGGTGCGCTGGCGCGGGGTCAGGCCATGTCCTGCGGGCAGCAGTGGCAGAACAAACTCCGGCAGCATTGACGGCAGCGGAGACTCCGCAACCTCTGGCGCAAACCATCCTGCTACCTGTACCAGCGCCGTGTGCTGCTGCAGCCAGCGCGTCCAGAGAGAAGTGGCTAATGCCCCGTCAAGTGAAGCACTCAGCTCCCAGACCATGCTTGCGGGGGTGGCGGCAGGCATATCCGGGTGACTGTCGGTTAACACGCGAATCACTTCCTGCTGAAACCACTCCGTCAGACTGTTGATCATCACCTGCTGCTGTAACGCGATGCCGCCGCCCGCAGCCAGCCAGCACTCAGGAGGGGTGGGTTTTGTGCTATCGGACCATACGCTGACGGGTTCACCGGCCAGCCGCACCTGCCAGAGAGACTCACTGACCAGCGCACTGCCCACCTGAGCATTCAGTACCAGCGGCAGTGAATAGCCGGTTTCACGCCGCAGCTGGCCAATCTGCCAGCGCAGTGCCAGCAGGCGGCTGGCCAGCGTGTCACTGTCCTGATGCTGCTGAGGACAGACGCTGATCATCACCGACAGCTGATGTCCCCACTCCGGGCGCAGCGACAGCAGCTGGCGCGCCACCACGTCCAGCGCCTGCTGATCGGCCACCCGCACCCAGCAGCCGTGCGGCACGGTCAGTACCGCCGATCCTTCCGGCCAGGCATGCGCGCTGTCGCCGCAGACCAGCACCACCGGCTGGCGGTAAGCGACATCCGGCAGGTCATCCGCGCACAGCCCGGCTTCAGGCCCGGCGGGACGGCGGGTAACGGCCATCACCACGGCCAGCAGCACCAGAGCGGCCAGCAGTATGAGCACGGTAGCTAAATGAGGCAGCGGCAGGAGCAGCACGGCGACCAGCAGGACAACCCACAGCGCCAGCGCGCGCTGTAACGCAGGGCTCACTGAACCACTCCCGGCAGCAGCGAAGCCACCAGGCTGCTCAACCAGTGATTCAGCCCCCACCAGACGGCGGCAAGTAACAGCACGGAGAAGCCGATTCGCAACGGCCAGCTGGATAGCCAGCCGCTGAAGCCCAATCCCGCGTTGTTTTCGGCCAGTACGGCCTGCGCCTGCGGCCCGTTAAAGGGTGAAACCTGCGCATTTAACGCGGCGACCAGCTTTTCCCGCTGCGGATCGTTGACTGAGCGATAGCCGCCGAGGAAGCCCAGCAACATCACCCGCTGGAAGCAGGTCACAACGAGCGGTTCCGGCGCTGGCTCGCGCAGCACCTCACGCATGCGCTCGCAGAGCATGTCACCGGCATCAACAGTGCCGAGGAAATGCCCCTGCAGAGGCAGGTGAAGCCACTGGACGTAAGCGTCATCCTGCTCGCCGCGCCCCTTAACCACTTCATCGATCAGCGCGCACTGGGCATAGAGAACATCCTTACTCTGTTGTGCATCGTAGCCCGCGTCTTTTAGCGCCTGCTGAACCTTCTCCACTTCTGCGACGCAGCGCTGCCATAACTGCTGACCTTCTCCATCCTTGATCTTTGCGCCGTGGCGCAGGCTGATCACCTGCAGCCAGCTGTTTTGCAGCAGCGCGTCAATATCACACTCGTTTTTCTGGCTCATGTTCTCAGCACCGCAAACAGTTCAAGTTCAGGTTCACCGAGCATGCCCGGTACGTAAAACATGCAGCTGCCGGACTCCAGCATCTCGCGGGCCGCCGGATGCGACAGATCGAGGGCAAAATACTGATTTTCCAGCCGCAGCGGGATCGCGGCGGGTACGTGGCGTAGCGACTTCAGCGGTATCCCCTGCTGCGACGAATTCACCAGGCCCGTGACGTAATCCGGGCTGCCGACTTTGCACTGGCGCGGGAATTGCTCCTGCAGCTGTACCACCGGCAGCGGGGAGCGGACCGAAAGGTAGAAATCGGCATCCTCGCGCAGGCGCGGCTCCTGCAGACGAGCCAGCCACTGATGCAGGCGCTTGTCGTGCTCAAGTGCTATCGACACCACGCGTGACGGCAGGCTGGCTTCCAGCAGATCGCTGAGCAGATCGAACAGCGCCGGGAATACATGGTTAAGTTCAGCATGCTGATACGCAGGGATCGCGCTGACCTGATGCTCCAGTGAGAAGGTCAGCAGGCTGCCAGCCAGACGGGCAAGCTCCGGATATAACCGCTCCGGCGCACTTTGCGGAAAACGCAGGAACTGGCCCAGTACCGGCTCCGCGCTGTTCAGCGCATTGAGCAGCCAGAACAACGACACATCCGCCACGGCAAAATCGGCCATGCGTTCGTTGCTCTCGCGCCGCATCGCCATCAGGCGGCTGAGGCGCGCGCGCAGCTGCGTCATCAGCTGTTCAAGCTGGGTCAGCAACCACTGGCTGCTCTGCACGCTCAGCAACGGCGGCAGAAAAGTTTCATCCTGCGTCCAGCTACCCTGACTGTCCTGCCTGAGACGCGCCACCGGGCATACCAGGTAGTCGCCATTGTTCTGATGGGCAAAACGCAGCGTCAGCTCGGGTTTGATCACCGCAATCTGGCGCGTATCGTCGCCAAACTGGTTGCGGATGTCGCGCCAGCGCTGGCGATAGCGCACCGGGCGCTCGGCAATCTCGTCCGGCTGCAGGCAGTTGCCGCCGTTGGCCCTCAGCAGCGGCAGTGCCAGCACCACCACCACGTCCTGCCCTTCAGGCATCATCACCGGCGGCAGATCGTCACCGTTATTGGTGTCGATCAGCGTGCCGTCCTGAAAGCGCACGTGCAGATGACGCGCCTGCAAACGCCCCAGCTTCAGGGCATCCGCTTCGAACTCGGCACGGATCACGCCCCAGGGATGATTCAGCCCCATTTGTGCAATGCATTCCGTTGACCAGGCCGCATACGCGGCCTGCTGCTGGAAGTGCTGTGGCGAGACCATCACGCCCCGACCCCACAGCGGTTGTTCCGTTTTCATCCAGCCTCCGCCTTACGCTTTCGCTTTCGGCATCTGGGAAACCAGAGAGAGGTTGACGTCCATCCCTTCCACCTGGAAGTGCGGGATAGCGAACAGCCTGACGCGGAAGAAGCCCGGGTTGTCTTCGATATCTTCGACAATCACTTTGGCATCGCGCAGCGGGTGCGAAGCCTGCAGCTCGTCGCCCGGATCGGTCATTTCCGTGACCAGGCCGCGCACCCAGGTATTCAGCTCCAGCTCCAGCAGGCGGCGGTCCTTGGTGGTGCCGATATTTTCACGCTGGATAAGCTTCAGGTAGTGCGCAATGCGCGACAGCAGGAAGATGTAAGGCAGGCGCGAGTTGATGCGGCTATTCGCCGTTGCATCGGCGGTGTCGTACAGCGCCGGCTTCTGCGTCGAGTTGGCGGAGAAGAAGCACGAGTAATCGCGGTTTTTATAGTACGACAGCGGGATAAAGCCGAGGTTGGCGAACTCAAATTCGCGGGTCTCCGGGATCATTACCTCAGACGGGATCTTCACCTGGTTGCCGGTGCCGAGGTCGTAAAGGTGGATTGGCAGATCCTGCACTGCACCGCCGGCCTGCGGGCCGCGGATCTGCACGCACCAGCCGTTGTTGATAAAGCTTTTCACCATGTTGGCAGCGAAGGCAAACGAGGCGTTGGTCCACAGATATTTGTCGTGGTCCGGGCCTTTTACCTCTTCAACGTAGTTGAAGCTGCGCACCGGCACGGTATCCGGGCCGTACGGCAGGCGGCCGAGCACGCGCGGCATCACCAGGCCGATATAGCGCGAGTCGTCGGTTTCGCGGAATGACTTCCACTTGATGTACTCGGCGCGGTCGAAGTAGTTGCCGATATCTTTGATTGCCGCCACCTCTTCCATGTTGTCCTTCAGGAAGAACTGCGGGCCGGCGGAGCCGATAAACGGCATATGCGCCGAGGCCGCCACTTTGGAGATGTTGCGCAGCAGCGCCACGTCCTGCGCCGAGGCGTCGAACTCATAAGAGGAGATCAGCGCGCCAATCGGCTCGCCGCCCGGAGTGTCGTATTCGGCGATGTAGGTGTGCGCGTAAAGGCCGCTCTGAATGATTTCCGGCGAGTCTTCGAAGTCCTGGCGCAGATCCTCTTTCGACAGGTCCAGCACTTCGATTTTCACGTTCTGGCGGAAGTCGGTTTTGTCCACCAGCGACTTCAGGCCGCGCCACAGGGATTCCACCTGCTGAAACGCATCGTGGTGCATCACCGCATCGAGCTGGCGGCTGATCTGCTCGTCCAGCTGCGCGATATGGTGGTCCAGCAGGGTTTTATCCAGCTTCTCTACTTTCGAACCGGACTGGTTCAGACACTCGACCAGCACCTTCATCGCCGCGGTCACGCGCTCGTCGACGCTGGCATCGGACATCGCCTGGCTGTCCTGCCAGATATCCAGGTCGCTGAGGTGCGACACCGGGCTGAGGTTGATTTTTTCAAACAGTGAAGCGTAAACGCCGCCCGCAGCAGGGCGATCCAGCACGGTGCTTGCACCGGCAGAGGAGGTTTCATTTTGCACAGACATCAGCATTCTCTCTATATCGTTCCGTGAAGGGGGGATCAGGCTTTTTCAGGCGCCAGAGCGGACAGTTCGCTACGCAGCTCATCACTGAGTGCCGGGTTTTTCAGGATGGTTTCCAGCTCTTTGCGGAAGGTGACGTTATCCAGCAGGTTGGCTTTGAGGTCGCGCAGCAGGTTGCGCATTGCCAGCATGGCTTTAAGCTGAGGGATCTGGCGGGCGACCTGCTCCGGCGTGAAGTCCTTCATGTTGCTGAAGGTCAGTTTGACGTTCTCTTCGCTGCCGTCACCGGCCAGGGTGTTTTCAACCGAGATGTTTAACGATGGGGAGAACTCCGCCAGCACGCTGTCGAAGTTGTTTTTGTTAACGTTGACTTTCTCACGCTCGGACAGCACGCGCTGCTCCTGGCCGTTGCTGAAGTCGCCGGTGACCAGCAGCTTCAGCGGCAGCTCCATTTTCTTACTGGCATTACCCGTGTGCAGGTCAAGCTTGATATTTACACGCGCTTTAGGGATTTCGTTCTGATAAGAGTTGCTCATATTAGTTCCTTTAAACATGCCGTGGAAAGCGCAGGTAAGCACACTTTCCATGTGTGAACAAAAGCGACTATATAGCACTCATCTGAGAAAGGGCAATATGCTAAACCTGTTTTTGTGATCTGATTTATATAGGAATTTTCTTGTTATTTTAGTTAAGTCACTGATTGAAATCGTGAATGACAATTCAGAGCATTCCTAATGAAAACTCAGAAAAACATGAAAAAAGTTTATACCCCCTTTTTTACCCCAGCTCATATTGATTCGTTTGTATTAACTGTTCCAATAAAAAACTGTTAGATATCTCACTAACCCCTCGGCCGTATTTCTACCGCTGGAAATGGATGAAAAATCTGTAGGAAACCTGCCGCGTGACGTCAGCAGATCCAGGATTACACTTAGGCCGTCTGATGCTAAAATGGATGTCGGGCTAACCGCCCGGTATTCCTTGCTTTAGACCTGTCTTTTATCCTCATTATGCGACCGGCTTCACCTGCTATCCGGCCATGATCCAGAATAGAGAGTTCGCTATGCAGCACATCATTGAAGGTTTTTTAAACTTCCAGAAAGAGGTTTTCCCGCAGCAGAAAGAGTTATTTCGCACTCTTGCCTCCAGCCAGAATCCCAAAGCGTTGTTTATTTCCTGCTCCGATAGCCGTCTGGTACCGGAACTGGTCACTCAGCAGGACCCAGGACAGCTCTTCGTGATCCGTAATGCCGGAAATATCGTTCCGTCATTTGGCCCAGAGCCAGGCGGGGTTTCCGCGACTATTGAGTACGCGGTCGTTGCACTGGGCGTAACGGATATTGTGATCTGTGGCCACTCTAACTGCGGCGCCATGAAGGCTATCGCTTCCTGCCAGTGTCTGGACCCGATGCCTGCGGTCGCGCACTGGTTGCGATACGCTGATGCAGCAAAAGCGGTGGTTGAGAAAAAGAGTTACAGCAGCGAAGAAGAAAAATTGAATGCCATGGTGCAGGAGAACGTGATTGCGCAGCTGAACAATATGAAAACGCACCCTTCCGTGGCGGTGGGCCTGCGTAATAATGCACTGCGCCTGCATGGCTGGGTGTATGACATTGAGAGCGGTGTGATCCGCGCGCTGGATAAAGACAGCAAGAAGTTTGTGTTGTTGTCGGAAAACCCGGGCGTCTGTTTCGAGTAAGCGCGAACAGGGCCGATCGGCCCTGTCGACGTAGGGGCGGACCGCTTTTCTGGTCCGCCCTTTTTTTACGATTGCGCGGGCCGATCGAAAAAGATGATCGGCCCCGACATCAAGGCTAGCGGGTCAGCTTATAATACTCCGCCGTTGACAGCGGCAGTGGTGCTTTGCCGCGAATGGCATCGGAGATTTTTTCGGCAATCATCACCGTCGGCGCATTCAGGTTGCCGGTGGTAATCTGCGGCATAATTGACGCATCCACCACGCGCAGCTGGTTCATACCGTGTACGCGCCCTTCTGCATCCACCACCGCCATCTCGTCGTTACCCATCGCGCAACTTCCGCAAGGGTGGTAGGCCGTTTCCGCATGTTCGCGGATAAAGGCATCAATTTCTTCGTCGCTCTGCACGTTAATACCCGGCTGTAACTCTTCACCGCAGTATTCTGCCAGTGCCGGCTGGCGCATGATTTCCCGCGTCAGGCGAACCGCATTGCGGAACTCCACCCAGTCGCGCTCTTCGGACATATAGTTAAAGAAGATCGACGGTGCGGCATAGGGGTGCTTAGAGGTCAGCTTGATGCGACCACGGCTCATGGAGCGCATTGGGCCGACGTGCGCCTGGAAACCGTGCTGCTTCACCGGGCTGCTGCCGTTGTAATTGATCGCCACCGGCAGGAAGTGATACTGCAGATCCGGCCAGTCAGGCTGGTCATCGCTGCGGATAAATCCGCCTGCTTCAAACTGGTTGCTGGCGCCGGTGCCGGTGCCGTTAAACAGCCACTCTGCGCCGATAGCGGGCTGGTTCCACCACTGCAGCGCCGGATAGAGGCTGACCGGCTTTTTGCAGCTGTACTGCATATAGACTTCCAGGTGGTCCTGCAGGTTGCGACCTACGCCCGGCAGGGCATGCACCACATCAATATCCAGCTCGCGCAGCCACTCTTCCGGGCCAACGCCGGAGCGCTGCAGGATCTGCGGTGAGTTAATTGCCCCGGCGCACAGCAGCACTTCACGCGCCGCTTCGGCCTGTTCCTGTTTACCGTTACGCAACCAGGTGACGCCAGTGGCGGTTTTACCGCTAAACAGAATGCGGTCGGTCTGCGCGTGGGTAATGATAGTCAGGTTCGGGCGCTGTTTCGCGACATCGAGGTAGCCGCGCGCGGTGCTGGAGCGGCGACCCTGCGGCGTGACGGTACGATCCATCGGGCCAAAGCCGTCCTGGCGGTAGCCGTTAAGGTCATCGGTCTCAGCGTGCCCTGCCTGCTGCGCGGCATCAATAAAGGCGCGGAACAGCGGGTTATTGCCCTTTTTCGGCGTGGTGACGCTGAGGTAGCCTTCACCACCGTGCCAGTCATTTTCACCAATGTCGCGCTTCTCAGCGCGGCGGAAATAGGGCAGACAGTTGAGATAGGACCAGTTTTCCAGCCCGGGCTTGCTCGCCCAGTTGTCATAGTCCATCGCATTGCCGCGAATGTAGCACATGCCGTTGATCAGCGATGAGCCGCCCAGGCCTTTGCCGCGGCCACACTCCATGCGGCGGTTGCCCATATGCGGCTCGGGATCGGTCTCGAACGCCCAGTTATAGCGTTTACCCTGCAGCGGGTAAGCCAAAGCGGCTGGCATTTGGGTACGGAAGTCCCAGCGGTGGTCTTTGCCGCCTGCTTCCAGTAACAGTACCGATACGTCAGCATCCTCAGTCAGTCGCGTTGCCAGCACGTTGCCCGCTGAACCTGCACCAATAATGATATAGTCAAATTTCTGCATTAAACCTCCGGTAAGAGTGCCGCGACGCGTACGCCGCGGCGAAAAATCAGAATGCGGATGGATAGTCGCCCATCTCAATCAGAATCGATTTAGTACGCGTGTAGTGGTGCAGCGTTTCCAGGCCGTTCTCACGCCCAACGCCCGACTGCTTGTAACCCCCCACCGGCATCGGCGCAGGTGATTCACCCCAGCTGTTTACCCAGCAGATGCCGGCTTCCAGCTGGTGGATCACGCGGTGTGCCCGATTCAGTGAGGTGGTGAACACCCCTGCGGCCAGACCGTACTCGGTATTGTTGGCGCGGGCGATAACTTCGTCTTCGCTGTCGAAGGCGAGAATGCTCATCACCGGCCCGAAGATCTCTTCACGCACAATACGCATCTCATCGCTACAGTCGGTAAACACCGTTGGCTGCACGTAGCACCCTTTCGCCAGTGGGCCTTCGCTGATACGCGAGCCGCCCGCCAGCAGGCGTGCGCCCTCTTGCTTGCCAATCTCGAGGTAGGAGACCACTTTCTGGCAGTGCTCTTCGCTGACCAGTGGACCGAAGTTCACCGCCGGATCGGTTGGATCGCCGCAGTGAATTCCGGCCATTTTCTCTTTGAGGCGCTGCTCGAACGCTGGCAGCAGTGAACGCTGCACGAAAACGCGGGTGCCGTTAGTGCACACCTGGCCGCTGCTGTAGAAGTTGGCCATCATCGCACCGTCGACGGCACGTTCCAGATCGGCATCTTCAAACACCACCAGCGGTGACTTGCCGCCCAGCTCCATAGTGACGGATTTCAGGTTGGCTAAGGCCGCATCGGCCATCACGCGCTTGCCGGTATTGACTTCCCCGGTGAAAGAGACTTTGGCGATCTGCGGATGCTGGCTCAGACCCTGACCGACGGTTCCCGCGCCCTGCACCACGTTGAACACGCCATCCGGCAGACCGGCTTCGGTGAAGATTTTTGCCAGTTCCAGTGCGCTCAGCGGGGTCACTTCGCTGGGTTTGAATACCATTGCGTTACCGGTGGCGAGCGCCGGGGCACTTTTCCACATGGCAATTTGAATCGGGTAGTTCCACGCGCCGATACCGGCGCAGACGCCGAGGGGTTCGCGGCGGGTGTAAACCAGTGCAGTGTCACGCAGCGGGATTGACTGGCCTTCAACGGCCACCGCCAGCCCAGCGTAATACTCCAGCACGTCTGCCCCGGTAACGATGTCGACCGCGGCCGTTTCGCTGATTGGCTTGCCGGTATCGGCGGTTTCCAGCTCGGCCAGCGACTGATTGCGCTCGCGCAGGATTTCAACCGCTTTCAGCAGCACGCGGCTGCGTTCCACCGGAGTGTAGCTGCGCCAGATTTTTTGCCCGGCGTGCGCAGAGGCAACGGCAGCATCGATATCCTGCTGGCTGGCGCCTGAAATTTCTGCCAGCACTTCACCGTTGGCAGGATTGATGGTGGTGAATGTTTCGCCCGTTCCGGACACTTCGCGTCCGTTGATGTATAAACCACGGCGTTGCAACTCGGCCATGTCTCCTCCTTTTAAGGGGTGGGTGCGCTGGTTAACCACAGCGCTAAATTTTGATAGCAGAGTGAACGAGCCTGCTCCAGGCCCTGTTCCATCGGCTGAGAAGTCAGCGTCATCCGTAACCATGTACCGTCAATAAGTGCGGCCATGCTGGCTCCGGCGGCACGCGCCTGCTCTTTCGGCAGCACGCGACTGAAATGTGCCGTCAGGTTGGAATAAAGACGGCGGTCGTTAATGCGTTGCAGACGATGCAGATTGGGCTGATGTAAACTGTTGGTCCAGAACACCAGCCAGGTTTTCAGCACCGGTGAGGTGATATCTGCTACGTCAAAATTGCCGTTGATGATAGCCGTAATTTGCGCCTGAGGGTCCGCCTGTGCATCAGCCCGGTGGCGCTCCAGCGCCTTGTACAGGTCTGACATTATCTGGCGCATACAGGCATATAACAGACCGTTTTTGTCACCAAAGTAGTGGCTGACAATGCCGGTTGATACCCCAGCCTCTTTCGCTATTAGCGCCAGGCTGGCATCTGCCAGCCCAACCCGGTCTATCACTGTCAGAGTGGCATTAATTAACTGCGCCTGACGGATCGCCTTCATTCCTATTTTTGGCATCGGCTTCATCGGTTTTGGCTATTGAATGAGAGTAATTGTAGACGTTTTATATTGAACGTTCAATCAATAAAAACCTTTAATGTGGCTGAGGCGTTTTTTTAGATCAAAAATTATCGCTATTTTTGTGACCTACATCACTCAAAGTGGGTTTAGCATGAATTCCGCCTGCTTCATCTTGCTAGCACTATGAATAACCACTGTTTTTAGATCTTCAGTTAGCATAAATACCCATCGATAAACCTTTGTGCAGCAGATGTCGCCACACACGAAGGCGCTAGCGAAATTATCTGCATAATGAACAAATTTCACGCCACTCACCCTCACTTAGGTTGGTTACTTGTTGTAAAACAGCATATTTAACTATTGAATAACAAAAACCACTCAGTTATCGCTATAAAAATGCGCGATGACGGTGATGAAAAAAAACTTGCCTCTGTGGGTTCGATCGGCGAAATTATCCGGCGTTTTTCAACTTCTATAACTATAAGACGAGCGTACGTCCCGCGTTGCGTCGACTTAATTCCTGCCACAAAACAGGTCAAGAATTCAGAGGTACAAGTGTCAACTGCAAACAAACAACCCGAGGCACCAAGCCTCAACGCTTTCAAACAACCTAAAGCGTTTTATCTGATCTTCTCTATCGAATTATGGGAACGTTTCGGCTATTACGGACTACAGGGGATCATGGCGGTCTACCTGGTGAAACAGCTGGGCATGTCCGAAGCTCAGTCGATCACCCTGTTCGCTTCCTTCAGTGCGCTGGTCTATGGCCTGGTGGCCGTGGGCGGCTGGCTGGGTGATAAAGTGCTGGGGACCAAGCGCGTTATCGTACTGGGTACGCTGGTACTGGCGCTCGGTTATGCGCTGGTCGCGTGGTCGGGCCATGACGAGGCGATGGTGTACATCGGGATGGCGACTATCGCCGTCGGTAACGGCCTGTTTAAAGCTAACCCCTCTTCACTGCTCTCGACCTGCTACGAAAAAGATGACCCGCGTCTCGATGGCGCGTTCACCATGTACTATATGGCGATCAACATCGGTTCCTTCTTCTCTATGCTGGCCACTCCGTGGCTGGCCGATAAATATGGCTGGAGCACCGCCTTCGCGCTGTCATTTGTCGGGATGCTGATCACCCTGGTGAACTTTATGTTCTTCCGTAAGTGGGTGAAAAGCTACGGCTCCAAAGCAGACTTTGCCCCGCTGAACGTCGGTAAACTGCTGGCGACGCTGGTCGGTATTGCCGTAATGATCGCCGTGGCGACCTGGCTGCTGCACAACCAGGAGATTGCCCGCCTGGTGCTGGCGGTGATTGCGGTTGGTATCGTACTGGTGTTCGCTAAAGAGGCCTTTGCTCTGCAGGGTGCCGCGCGCCGTAAGATGATTGTTGCTTTCTTACTGATGGTGCAGGCGATTGTCTTCTTCGTGTTGTATATGCAGATGCCAACCTCGCTGAACTTCTTTGCGATTCGCAACGTTGAGCACAGCATTCTGGGTATCACTTTCCAGCCGGAGCAGTTCCAGGCGCTGAACCCGTTCTGGATTATGATTTTCAGCCCGCTGCTGGCCGCAATCTATAACAAGATGGGTGACCGCCTGCCGATGCCGCACAAGTTTGCGCTGGGCATGGTGCTCTGTTCTGCCGCCTTCCTGGTGCTGCCGCTGGGGGCGTCATTTGCTAACCAGCTCGGTATCGTGTCGGTTAACTGGCTGATCCTCAGCTATGCCCTGCAGAGCGTGGGCGAGCTGATGATTTCAGGTCTCGGCCTGGCGATGGTGGCACAGCTGGTGCCGCAGCGCCTGATGGGCTTCATCATGGGCTCGTGGTTCCTGACTACCGCTGGCGCAGCGATGGTGGCCGGTAAAGTGGCGAACCTGATGGCGGTACCGGAAAATATTACCGATCCGCTGCTGTCGCTGCACGTGTACGGCGATGTGTTCCTGAAGATTGGGATCACCACCGGCGTGATTGCCGTACTGATGATTCTGGTTGCTCCGCTGCTGAATCGTATGACGCAGGATGAACAGCCGGTTCCTGAGAAAGTGAAAGCCTGACGGCTGACGCGGTAATGATCGGGGCGGCAGCAATGTCGCCCTTTTTTATTGCTCGTCGCCCGCTGCAAGCGAAGAATCCGCATACTCCACGCTCAACCCTGCCGCGGGCAGCAGCTGACGCAGGCGCAGGATGCGCTGCGGTGCCAGCGTCCAGTAGCGTTCTACCCGCCCCTCTCCCGGCCGCTGCCACAACACTTCCGCCCGCCCCTGAATATGCAGCGCCGCTCCCTGCTGAAAGTCCATAACCAGTAGCGCCACGCGCGGCTCCAGCAGTATGTTACCCAGCGTATTCATATAGCGATTGCCGCTGTAGTCCGGGATCAGCAGCTTACCTTCGCTGAGGGTTATGAATCCCGGCACTCCTCCACGATGGGAAATATCCGCGCCGCCCACCCCACCTGCGCGCCTGGCGTGGCTGGCGACAAAAAAGGTGTCGGCAGCGGCGATCAGATAGCGTGCATCGGCATCCAGCGCGGCAAGAGGCTCCACCCCTGGCTGACGCCTGCTGTCAGGGGGTGGCAGCACCCGTCGCTGAATATACTGCGGACAGTTACCAAAGCTCTCCTGCACGCGAATGCGCATGCTGTGCTGGTCAATACGCTCAACCACCCCGTTGACGCGATTTCGCCGCCGGTTAGACAGGTCGATGCCCAGCCCGCCAAACGGCATGCCGGGCTGGATAGCGGGCAGATACGGCAAGTTATGCAGCGCGCTGCGCGAAATATCCAGATGCTGTTCATCCGGGGTGGCAATAAACCCCTGAGCCCCCTGAATCAGCGCGGCAACCGGATAACCGTCAGCACCCGCAAAGGTGAGGTAAAAGGTCTGCAGCTCCTGATAAAACAGGCGATGTTGCTCCGGCATCGTCGGGAAGATCGCCGCTTTCACCCGCTGATACCTGGCCTTTTCCTGCGCCTGCTGCTCCCCCCGATGGAACATATTCACTCCTCCGCCGGCAGCGGCAGTGCCGGGAGTGCGATAAAGCCCGGCAGCGCTTCAATACGCTGAAGCCAGCGCTGGATTGCGGGATAGTGACGCAGCGAAATACCCCCTTCTGGCGCACGGGCGACATAGGCATAGCAGGCGAGATCGGCAATGGTTGCACGCTCAGCGACCAGCCATTGCCTGCTGCTCAGGTGCGCTTCCAGCTGGGGTAAGAATTTTGCCGCCACCGCCCGCGCTGAGTCGTAGTTTTCCGCCACGCCAAACTGCTTAATCAGGCGAGCCGACGCCACGCCGTAGCGGATCTCGCCAGCCGCTTTTGCCAGCCACTGATGCACCGCCACCTCCTGCGACAACTCCTGCGGCAGCCAGCCGCTTGCGGGGGCATAGCGTTTTACCAGCCAGATCATAATGGCATTACTGTCGGTAATCACCGTATCACCCTCCACCAGCACCGGGATCTGGCCCAGCGGGTTAAGCGCGAGGAACTGCGCGCTTTGCCTGTAGCCAGCATCGGCTTCTACCCAGTCCGCAGAGAGGTTCAGCATACTCAGCAGCAGTTTGACGCGATGAACGTGCCCGGATAGCTCGGTGCCATATAAAGTTAAGCCTGTCATTGTCATCTCCTCAGTTTGAGTTGATTAAGCTTACTCTTGCAGAAATCGGCGTAAACGGGCAAAAATAACAATTCATAATTACGAAAAGTGGAACAGTGATGGATAAACTGGACGAGCTGGCGGTGTTTGTTGCCGTGGTGCAGCAGGGCAGCCTGGCCGCCGCCGCACGCAAATTACAGCGCTCTGCTCCGGCGATTACGCGCACGCTGGCGGCGCTGGAGAGGCGTTTTGCCCTCAGCCTGATTGAACGCTCCACCCGGCGTCTGTCGCCGACTCCAGCCGGGATAGCCCTGTATGAGCGTGCAACCGTGCTGCTGGAGGATTATCAGCAGGTCTTAGAAAGCACCACCCGCAATCAGCTGAGCGGTAAGCTGCGTTTAACCGCGCCCGTGATGTTTGGCCGTAAGCATATTGCGCCGCTGCTGCTGGATTTTATGGCGATCTATCCCGATATCCAGATTGAGCTGATGCTGAGTGACAGTTACCAGGACCTGATTGAGCAGGGGCTGGATATGGCCGTCAGAATTGGACAGCTGCGCGACTCCTCGCTGGTGGCGACTGAGGTCGGCCACGTGCAGCGCGTGCTGGTCGCCAGCCCGCACTATATTGCGACCCACGGTGCGCCGGAAATACCCGGACAGCTGGCAGATCACCCGCTTATTGCAGGGACGATCCCTGCTCAGCAAAGAGAGTGGCGTTTTCGCGCCGAGGCCCAGCAGGAACGCGTGCGCATCACCCCCAGGGTGACGGTCAACGACGTGGAAACCCAGCTTGTCGCTTGCCGCGCAGGTAAAGGCATTGCGCGTCTGTTCTCCTACCAGGTTTATGACGACCTGCAAACGGGTGTACTGAGCGAGGTGCTGGCGCAATATCGCCCACCGGCGGTTCCGGTCCAGCTGGTGGCGCAAAATGTAAAATACATGCCGGCGCGGGTGCGCGCATTCTGGGATCTGGCCCGCACCAGGCTGCCGAAGATTGAGAGCTTGCGCTGGGTTAAATAATCAGCAATTAATTTGCCTGGCCACTCAAGGTTGTGCTGGCTTTTTGACCAGCCAGGGTTAAGCTGAAGGGATCTGCGCCACTGACGATAAGGAGCAAGTAATGAAACTGTACTGCAAATCCGGAGCCTGTTCGCTGTCACCTCACATTGTACTGCGTGAAACCGGGCTGGATTTTACGCTGGTGAATGTCGATCTGAAGGCTAAAACCACCGAGCAGGGGGAAGATTACCTGCTGATCAACCCGAAGGGTCAGGTCCCGGCGCTGGAGCTGAATGACGGGTCGGTACTGACCGAGGGCGTGGCGATTGTGCAGTATCTGGCGGACCTGAAATCCGACCGCCAGCTGCTGGCACCGGCAGGCAGCCTGACCCGTTACCACACGCTGGAGTGGCTCAACTTTATCGCGACCGAGTTGCATAAAGGCTTCAGCCCGCTGTTTCGCCCCACCACGCCCGAAGAGGTAAAAACCCTGGCGCGGGAACAGCTGTTGCAGAAATTCCAGTACGTGAATAATGAGCTGAAGGAGAAGCAGTGGCTGTTGGGGCTGCGTTTCACCGTCGCCGATGCCTATCTGTTTACCGTGACGCGCTGGGCTCATGCCATCAAGCTGGATCTGAGCGGGTTCTCTGCACTTAACGAGTGGTTTGAACGGGTTGCGGCGCGGCCTGCGGTGGCGGCGGCCCTGAAAGCGGAAGGATTGAATTAACAAAACGGGCAGGCGCATTTCTGCCCTGCCCGTTTCTCTTACAGTTTTACCGCGGCAAAGTGCTGCTGCGGCTCGGCAATCGCCTGCTGCGCCGCGACCAGCTGCAGTTCATACTCGCCCATCTGATGCGTTTTCAGCATCACCTCATACACCGCTGCCGTCACGTGCTCCAGCGCCTGCTGGAGAGACAGGCCGTGCAGCAGATCGACCAGCAGCAGCCCGCTGGTGAGGTCGCCCACGCCAACCGGCTGGCGCACGCCGAAATCGATCAGCGGGCGGGCAATGTGCCAGGCTTCATCGGCCGTCACCAGCAGCATTTCAAAGCGATCGCTGCGATAGCCGGCTCGCGCCAGATGCTTAATTAGCACGACTTTTGGCCCACGGGCAATGAGTTCGCGTGCAGCTGCTACCGCTTCTGCCACGTCCGCCACCTGACGGCCGCTGAGCATTTCCAGCTCCAGCAGGTTTGGTGCAATGATGTCGCTGGCTGGCAGTGAGGCATGAGTATGAAACTCCGCCACGCCCGGCGCCACAATACAGCCTTTCTCCGGATGCCCCATCACCGGGTCACAGAAATACCAGGCGTCCGGATTGGCGGCTTTCACCATGCGCACGATCTCAAGGATAGCTTCGCCCTGCTCGGCGGAGCCAAGATAGCCGCTAAGCACGGCATTGCAGGTTTTCAGACGGTCAATATCACCAATCCCGCGCGCGATGTCCGTCAGGTGGCTGGCCGGCATCACGGAACCGGTCCAGTGGCCGTACTGTGTATGGTTGGAGAACTGTACGGTATTCAGCGGCCAAACGTTTGCGCCAAGGCGACGCATGGGGAATTCTGCTGCGCTGTTACCCGCATGACCAAAGACCGTATGAGACTGGATGGAGAGAATGTTTTTCATCGCGCTAACCTGACCTTTCTTGCCATTAAAAAAGCCGGCGTTAACCGGCTTAGGGACGGAGCAAAACCCCGACCGATTTTATTATTTCCAGCTGATTAAGCTGTAGTTCTTTTTACCGCGGCGCAGCAGCGTGTACTTATCGAACAGGCGGTCATCAGCGCTAAACGCATACTCGGCGTTAGTCTGCAGCGTGCCGTTAATGCTGACGGATTTGGCATCAATCAGTTTGCGCGCCTGCCCGCGGGAGGGGGCCAGTTCAGAATCAACCAGCGCCTGCTGCAGATCCTGACCGGACTCCAGCTCCACGCCCGGCATACCGTCCTGCGCCAGCTGCGCCAGGTCCTGCTCTGTCAGCTCGCTCAGTGCGCCGGAGAACAGGCTTTGGGTGATGCGTTTAGCCGCCACCAGGCCCTCTTCGCCGTGCACCAGTCTGGTGACCTGCTCGGCCAGGACATACTGGGCGCGGGGTGCTTTGCCGCTGTTTTTGTCTTCTTCTTCCAGCGCATTGATCTCGTCAATGCTCATAAAGGTGAAGAACTTCAGGAAGCGATAAACGTCAGCGTCAGCGGTGTTGATCCAGAACTGATAGAACTTATACGGGCTGGTTTTCTTCGCGTCCAGCCACACTGCGCCACCTTCGGTCTTGCCAAATTTGGTGCCGTCTGACTTGGTGATCAGCGGAACGGTCAGGCCAAAGACCTGATTCTGATGCAGGCGGCGCGTCAGGTCGATGCCGGAGGTAATGTTGCCCCACTGGTCGGAACCCCCAATCTGCAGCGCCACGCCGTGACGCTCGTTCAGGCAGGCAAAGTCATAGCCCTGCAGCAGGTTGTAAGAGAATTCGGTGAAGGAGATCCCCTGGTCATCGCGGTTCAGGCGCTGCTTAACGGCTTCCTTGTTGATCATCTGATTCACAGAGAAATGCTTGCCGATATCACGCAGGAAGGTCAGCACGTTCATGCCGCCAAACCAGTCATAGTTATTGGCCGCAATGGCGCTGTTGTCACCGCAGTTAAAATCGAGGAACGGTGCTACCTGGTGGCGGATTTTTTCCACCCACTCATTCACGGTATCGCTGGTGTTCAGCTTGCGCTCGGCCGCTTTAAAACTCGGGTCACCGATCAGACCGGTGGCCCCACCGACCAGTGCCACAGGCTTGTGTCCGGCATCCTGAAAACGCTTCAGGCAGAGCAACGGCACCAGATGCCCCAAATGCAAGCTGTCGGCAGTCGGATCGAAACCGCAATAGAGAGCGATTGGCCCCTGTGCCAGTCGTTCTGCTAACGCTTCCTCGTCCGTTACCTGGGCAACAAGGCCCCGCTCTTGCAATTGTTTGATCAGGTTACTGCTGGCCATCTAAGACTCCATGTAAAAAAAGTCTGCACCTGGGCTGGTACACAGCTTTCCGCTGAAACGCGGAGAAAAAATAAGGGGTATAGAATAAAGCGCGGGATCGGGCTGGTCCAGCGCTTAGCGGCATTATTTCGTGTTTACGGTGCCAGTCGGTCAATTTTCCACGCATCGCCTTCGCGCTGGTAGAAAAATCGGTCATGCAGGCGGTGAGCACCCCCCTGCCAGAACTCCATTGAGTCGATTTTGATGCGGTAGCCACCCCAGAAACTCGGCAAGGGGATCTCGCCCTGCTGAAACTTCTGCTTCAGCTCGAGGAACTTGCCTTCCAGCACGCCACGCGCCGAAATGCGGCTCGACTGCTTTGACACCCAGGCACCGAGCTGGCTGTCGCGCGGGCGGCTGTGGAAATACTTCACCACCTCCAGCGTCGACAGGCGTTCAACGCTGCCCAGCACCATCACCTGGCGCTCCAGCATATGCCATGGGAACAGCAGGCTGATGCGCGGGTTGGTTTCCAGCTGCTTCGCTTTGCGGCTCCCCAGATTGGTATAAAACACCATACCCTGAGCATCGAAATGCTTGAGCAGCACGATACGTTGATAGGGCTGGCCCTGCTCGTCTACGGTCGCGACGCTCATGGCCGTCGGATCCGGCAGCTGGGCCTCAACCGCCTGGTTAAGCCAGTGTTCAAACAGGCTCAACGGGTCTTCAGGAAGATCCTTGCGGCGCAGGCCACCGCGCGTATATTCACGGCGCAGATGGGCTATTTGTTGCAGGTGATCGCTGTCGGTCATCATTGCGGCTTCTGAGTAGTGAGGGATACGGCATTGTGCGCCGCACCCTGCAATATTTCAATCAGTTAACGGGCTGGAACCTGCTGACAGTCGTTAATAATTATTCGGTCGTTGCGCTCAACAAAGGCACTGTCGCCCTTTGACCAGAAGGTATAATGACCGTCACTGTAGCGGGTGCCGGAAGCCGCAACCTGCTGCTTCAGAACCAGCTGTTCACCGTCCAGAATCAGGCTCACTTCCTCTTTGCTGTTATCCAGCTTCACCGTCAGCGGCAGGGTGCCACAGGTATAATGCAGTGTTTGCACCTGCTCTTGATCCTCAGGCTGGAAATAGCTACAGCCAGACAGGGCAACCAGTAAGCCTGCGAGATACCACTTTTTCATCATTCACTCCTTGTTAGTTCTCCACTCTGCACTCAGGGTAGAGTGCCGTTTCAGACGATGCAATCAGCGAATTGGACGGTTTGCCGGGAATATTGCCCCGATAACAGAGGCTTCTCGCGCGCCGGTAACGGAGGGCAGATTGCCCGGCAGGCCGCTCAGCGTGCGCCAGGCTAGCCAGGCAAATGCCAGCGCCTCCATATCGTCTCCGCCGATCCCTGCCTCGTCCGTGCTGCTGACTTCGGTTCCCGCCAGCTGCGCCGCAATGCGCGCCATCAGCAGTGGATTACGCCCGCCGCCGCCACACACCAGCAGACGGTCACAACCGCCGCTCAGCAATACCTGCTCGCAAATCGTGGTGGCGGTCAGTTCCACCAGCGTCGCCTGCACATCCTGCGCTGCCAGCCCCGGGAAGGTGGAGAGTTGCTGTTCCAGCCAGCTGAGGTTGAAGTATTCTCGTCCGGTGCTTTTCGGTGCGACCAGGGCGAAGTACGGGTCGCTCAGCATCTGCTGCAACAGCGGCCAGACTACGCTGCCCGATGCCCCCCATGCGCCATCCTTATCGTATGGCAGCCCCTGCTGACGCCAGACCCAGGCGTCCATCAGCATATTGCCGGGACCGGTGTCAAAACCGCGCAGCGTTTTGCCCGGCAGTAACAGGGAAAGATTGGCGATGCCACCGATATTCAGCACCATTCGCCGCTCGGTGGGATGGCTGAGCACTGCGTGATGAAACGCCGGGACCAGCGGCGCACCCTGCCCGCCAAGGGCCATATCGCGGCGGCGGAAATCGCCCACTACCGTAATCCCCGTCGCGGCAGCAATCTGATTGTTGTCGCCGATCTGCTGAGTGTTTGGCGCATCCCCCAGCGGCTCATGCCACACCGTCTGACCGTGGCAGCCTATGGCGACAATCTCCTCGCTGGCGATCCCCTGCTGTTTCAGCAACGCCTGCACGGCCTCGGCGAACAGTCGTCCCAGGCGGGTATCCAACTGGCCTAATTGTGAAAGCGTCAGCGACTGTCCCTGACATATCGCAAGGATCTGCAAGCGCAGTTCCTGAGGGATGGGATGACTGTAGCTTGCCTGCTGTGCCACCATCTGACCATCAATGGCGGCCAGTACCACATCAATACCATCAAGACTGGTACCGGACATCACGCCAATGTAGCGCCCTGATTTCATGCTTTACCCCTACCCGGGTGTGAGTTTCATGCTCCCAGCCTGGCAAAATTAACGCCGCAATTCTATGATTTAGGCATCTTTAATTGGCGATGAAATTTATCTGGCATTTTATGTTGTGATTGAAGCGACGTTTAATCGCGTTGCATTATGTTTCTGCGGTGCTTTTACAAACTATTAGTGAGTAACGTGCCGGTTGTGCCATATAATAATGCTATTGACCGCTGCTATGGTTGGCAGCACCTGTAACAGATAGGAGTTCTATTATGATGAAGCGTTTAGTCGTGGTGGCGCTTGCCGGGATGACGCTAGCTGGCTGTGTAAATGACAACACCCTTTCCGGTGATGTTTACAGTGCCTCTGAAGCGAAACAGGTGCAGAGAGTGACCTATGGCACGCTGGTTTCTGTGCGTCCGGTACAGATCCAGGGTGGCGATGATAGCAATATTATCGGGGCGATTGGTGGTGCAGTGCTGGGTGGTTTCCTGGGTAACACCGTCGGTGGCGGTACCGGGCGCAGCCTTGCCACGGCAGCCGGTGCCGTGGCGGGTGGTGTAGCAGGCCAGGGCGTGCAGGGCTCTCTGAACAAGAGCCAGGGTGTCGAGCTGGAAATCCGTCAGGATGATGGCAACACCATCATGGTGGTACAGAAACAGGCAGCCAGCCGTTATGCCGTTGGCCAGCGTGTTTCCATGGCGTCAAACGGCAGCCAGGTCACCGTTTCCCCACGCTAATCCGCAATCCGCTCGTATGATAAAAAAACCGGCCTGAAAGCCGGTTTTTTTATTCGTCTTTTCCCTGAAGTTCAAGGATATTTTTTTCCAACCTGGCGATCAGCGTCACCATCTTGTCGATCTCCGCCTGCGAAATGCCCGCGAGGATATCATCGCGAGTGGCGTCAATAACGTGCTCAACCTGAGTGATAATCGGCTCGGCCTGTTGTGTCAGCTTGATGCGTTTCGCCCTGCGGTCACTGGCGCAGGTGCTGCGCGTAATCAAACCTTTCTCTTCAAGCTGGTCCAGCGTGCGTACCAGAGAAGGCTGTTCGATACCAATGGCTTTTGCTAACTGAATCTGCGACTGCTCAGGCGGAAGCTGATGGATATTATGCAACGTAACCCAGTGGGTTTGCGTCAGCTCCAACGGCTTGAGTCGCTGATCGATCAGAGCACGCCAGATGCGTACTAATCTTGCAAGGTCGGTTCCCAAGGGGGTATCCAATTTCAACTCCTTATAATTAGCTTGCTAGCTATCACGCCTCATTCTAGACTATTCTGCGAGTTTACAGGACAAAATACAAATCCATCCTTAGAGATGTCGTATTAAGTTGTCGGTCGCCTGCAACGCACCGGGAAGAAGGATTCAGCGTTTGATAACATCACTTTTGCCCTCAGCAAGTCCCTTCACCGACCTGGTGTTGGGTGCTTCGCTCTATTTTCCACCGCTGTTTAAAGCCGTTTTACTCGGTTTTTTCATCTGGCTGCTGCTTCACCCTCTGCTGCGAGACTGGATGTATTCAGGTGAAATCTGGCACCCCACGCTGCTGGATCTCTCGCTGTTCATTCTCTGCGTAGCAGCTTCGCTGTGGCTATTAATCACCGGGTAAGACTATGAAACTGAGTTCACTGAAGTACTTTTCAACCCTGATTTTTTTCACTGCTGCGATCGCGGCGGGCTGGTGGATGTGGAACTACTACATGCAGTCGCCGTGGACCCGTGATGGCAAGGTGCGTGCTGAACTGGTGAGCATCACGCCGCAGGTTTCCGGACGAATTGAGAAGCTGGACGTTGAGGACAACCAGTTTGTTCACAAAGGGGAGCGGCTGTTCACGCTGGATGATGAACCTTTCCGGATTGCCGTGCTCAATGCAGAGGCAAAGCTGGCGCAGGCGCAGTCTGACCTCGTCAAAGCAGAGCATGAAGCCCGCCGCCGCCAGAACCTGCCGCGTAATGTGATTTCCGCAGAAGATCTCGATGCGGCCAACCTGCAGGCAAAATCGATGGATTCAGCCGCGAAAGCTGCGCAGGCGGAGCTGGATCAGGCTAAGTGGAATCTGTCACAAACGGTGGTTTATGCGCCCACCGATGGCTGGATCAATAATCTGGCTACGCGTATCGGCGATTACGCCACCACCGGAACGCCCCTGTTTGTGCTGGTCGATAGCCACTCTTTCTATGTTGTCGGCTATTTTGAAGAGACCAAGCTGCGCCACATCAAACCCGGTGCGCAGGCCAATATTCGTCTCTACAGCGACGACCGTCAACTCGCAGGAACCGTGCAAAGCATTGGCCGGGCTATCTACGATCAAAGCGTAGAAACTGACAGCGGGCTGACGCCGGATATCAAACCGAATGTTCCCTGGGTCAGGCTGGCACAGCGTGTTCCCGTGCGAATAAAGCTTGCGAACGTCCCTCCGGACGCATCGCTGGTTGCCGGAACAACCTGTACCATTTCGATCCAGCACTGAGGCCCTGATGAATTTTAGCTGGCTGGAATGGCAGCAACTTCCGTGGATCAAAGCCACGAGTGGCCAATGGCGCTATGCCCTGCGCAACGCAATTGCCATGTGTCTGGCGCTGAGCATCGCTTACGGGTTACAGCTGGATGAACCCTACTGGGCAATGACCTCCGCTGCCGTAGTCAGTTTCCCTACCCTGGGCGGCGTAATCAGTAAAAGCCTGGGCCGTATTGTCGGCAGCATGCTAGGGGCCGCTGCCGCGCTGATTATTGCCGGGCATACCCTGAATGACCCATGGCTTTTTGCTGTGGCCATTGCCGGCTGGCTGGCGCTCTGCACCTGGGTGTCGAATCATTATCAAAATAACGTCGCTTATGCTTTTTCTTTGGCGGGTTATACTGCAGCAATCATCGCGTTTACCAGCGTCAACGTGGTTGAAATCGATGATATCTGGACTATCGCTCAGGCACGCGTCTGCGAGGTTATCTCCGGGATCCTCTGCGGCGGCCTGATGATGATGATATTGCCCAGCACCTCAGATGGTGATGCGCTGATTCGCTCGCTGAAAGAGATGCACGGCAAGCTGCTGGATCACGCTACCCTGCTGTTGCAGCGTGAAAGCACCGACAATATCCGCCAAGCCCATGAGAACGTTATCGGCCAGATCCTGACGATGAACCTGTTACGTATTCAGGCATTCTGGAGCCATTATCGTTTTCGGCGGCAAAACAATGTACTCAACTATATCCTCCACCAACAGCTGCGCCTGACCAGCGTCATCTCCAGCCTGCGGCGAATGCTGCTACTGTGGGAAAATCCGCCCGAGGTGCTGTTTAGCGCTATGCATCAGATGCTGGCCGAGTTAGCCCGCGGGGATGCTGACAAATACCGGCTGGCACAAATTCTGCGCTCTGCGGCTCCGCAGGACCGCACGGATTATCGGCATCGTGCTTTCTGGAATCGTTTACGCTATTTCTGCTGGCTGTATCTGAATATCTCGCGCTGGTTACGACAGTTTGAACGCGCAGATAGCCAGGCCTGGCTTTCGCCTCCCCCCTCACCGCCACTGGCGCGCCAGGCCGATGGCGCCGAAGCGGGGTGGAATGCCTTACGCACTTTCTGCGTTATTTTACTGGGATGTAGTTTTTCTATCGCTACTCAGTGGGAGTCGGGACCGTCAGCCCTGACGCTGGCAGCCATTAGCTGCGTGCTTTACTCATCATCCCCTTCCCCTACCAGCAGCGTTTCGCTGTTGTTAAAAACCCTTGGCCTGCTGTCGATATTCAGCTTTGTCATGAAATTTGGCCTGATGGTGCAGGTTAACGTTCTGTGGCAATTCCTTATTGTGCTATTTCCACTGCTGCTAACTTTACAACTGTTCAAACTTCAGCAAAAAAAACGGGCGGCACTCTGGGGTCAGCTGATCGTCTTTATGGGCTCTTTCCTCGCCGTAACTAATCCACCCACCTATGATTATCAAAGCTTTATCAATGATAACCTGGCCAAAGTCTGCGGCGTGATGCTGGTTTGGATAGCCTTTCATATTCTTCGCCCCAGCTCGGACAAACGCCGCAGTCGGCGCCACATCCGTTCGCTACGCCGGGAGTTCGTTGACCAGTTAGGCAGGCACCCACGGCTCAATCAGGACAGTTTTGAGTCACTGATCTACCACCGCATTGACCAGCTCAATAACAGCCGTAACGATCAGGCCCGTTTGTGGCTGTTGCGCTGGGGAGTGGTACTACTGAACTGTTCGCATATTGCCTGGCAGCTGCGCGAATGGCGCCCTCGAACGCCTGAACTGGCGCAAATCCGCGATGCGGTTCTGAAGGATCTGCAAACCATCATCAGCGAGCGCGGTGTTCATCACGTTTCACTCAATGACACGCTCAACACGCTGCAGCAGCGCATTGATATGTTAAGCCGTGCTCAGGAAGAACAGGAAACGGAACTGGCGGGCATTATCTGGCGCTTACTCTGTTCGTTATCACAGCTCAGACAGGGCTAAACCCAGTTTTTGCGCAGTCGCTCTGAAAATTAATAACAGGCGGTATTATTTTTACGCAGACAGGTTTAATCTCCTCGCCAGTGAGCATAAAATAGCCGACGGAGAACGACACCGTGTTCAGGGAGGATGAGATGCATACTGGGATGAAAAACAGACACTCGCACGATGATTTAACGGTTATCAGGCTTTCACAGCAAGAAATGCAGCGATCTCAACAGGTGATGGCGTCATCTCTTCATGAGCTGAAACAGGCGCAGCAGGCCTCTGATTTATCGCTGCAGGACGTGAAGCAAACGCAACAGGTGATGGCGTCATCACTGCACGAGCTGAAACAGGCGCAGCAGGCAACTGATTTATCACTGCAGGACGTGAAGCAAACGCAACAGGCGATGGCATCATCACTGCACGAGCTGAAACAGGCGCAGCAGGCAACTGATTTATCACTGCAGGACGTGAAGCAAACGCAACAGGTGATGGCGTCTTCACTGCACGAGCTGAAACAGGCGCAGCAGGCGACGGATTTATCGCTGCAGGACGTGAAGCAAACGCAACAGGTGATGGCGTCTTCACTGCACGAGCTGA